>JBMUAP010000479.1:0-3074 GCA_049454155.1 Blastocatellia bacterium | reverse complement strand
GCTCCAATGACCGCGCCTCCCCACCCCAGCAAGCGTCGCCAGACGACCGGACGTCTCGTGCCTCGCTGGCCCTCTCTTCGATCCGACAGCCTCATCCGCCTCCCCTCACTCCTTCTCCGTCCCGCCCGTTCCACCCGTCGTCGTCACGGGTCCAGTCGGGGCGGGCTGATCGAAGTAGTAGGTGAGCCACCCAATCATCATCTCTTCCCACGTCTGCTCTCCCCAACGGACCTCGATCGATGGATCCGGGTTGAACCGGTTCCCCTTCGAGTTGTCGAAGTGGGCGACGCACTCGATCTTCGTTCCCTTGGGAATGGCAATCGGCTCCCGTGGGACATAGTAGGTCTGCCAGTTGAAGTCGTAGCGGGGCACCTGCAGGAGGATCCGCTCGCTTCCATCCGGCGCAATCGCCTTGATCAAAAAGTCCTTCCCCCGCAGGTGCATGTGGGGCATCAAGCTGACGATGTGGGCATCTTCCCGGAAGGTGTAGAAGGACTTGACTTCGTGCTGATCCGCCCCGGGCGGAATCCGGAATCCCGTATTGAGCACCGGACGCGTCGAGAGCGGATGGCGCGGGGGGGCCTTGGCATACTTGAGCCCGATCGTCGTCACATCCTTCGTCTCGGTGCCATTGGGCGTGTAGTGCATTTGGAACCGCAGCTTGGCACCTGCCGGGACCTTCTTGGCCATCCCCTCCCGCATCACCGTCGGCTGTTCCCCCGGCGCATAGCCGGCGAGGAGATTGCCCTCTGCCCGGGATGGGTTCTTCGGGTCGACGATGTAGACGATGACGTGATGAAGCGCCGCCCGACCGGTGCTGCGGATCTCGGCGGCCGTGATCCAATGGTCCTCGCGGAAGTTGGTGTCGACGAGCAGGTACTTGTAGGGCACCACGCCCGTCGCCGGGACGATCTGCTCGGGGATCGAGAAGGTCTCATCCGGCAGGCCGATGTTCCAGCCCGCAACATAGGTCGGGGCTGGCGGCAGATCCTTGGGTGACCCCTCCTTGGCTCCGCCATCGACCCAGGCGACGATCGTCTCGATCTCCTTCTCGTTCAGCCGACGGTTGTTGATCCAGTCCCCGTGATTGGGATCAGCGTGCCAGGGGGGCATCTCCCGGCTGACGACGCTCGACCGGATCGACTTCGCCCAGGGCCGTACCTCGCGGTAGCTCATCACCGAGAACGGACCGATCTCCCCCGCACGATGGCACTCGGCGCAGCTCTTGAAAAAGATCGGCGCGACGTCCTTGCTGTAGGTCACGGCGCGCACCGCCGGCTTCGCCTCACTCGTCCGGTGGGCCCAGAGACCCACCACAAAAATGGTCGCCGCGAGCACCATCAGCCAAGCTCCCCGTCTGGCGAAGCTCTTTGATGACAGCTGTCGGCCTGCATCACTTTCCTGAAAGTTCATCGGTCTCTCCTTCCGATTCGTTCCACCGCGGGAAGAGAAGGGCTACTGTCGCGCGACCTCTTTCAGCCGCCGCGCCCGGACCGGTTTCCCTCCCTGCTCCATGACCATTTCGATCACCTCCCCCTGCTCATCCCGGACAAAGGTGGTCCGCGCCGACGACTCCTGCGAGAAGAAGGTCGTCTCGTTCTCTGGGTAGAACTCCCGCTTGCTGAAGAGACCACGTCCAACGAAGAGGCCTGCCCCCTTCCGCGTGATCGTCAGAATGGTGTTCGCATCGAGCTGGTAGCGGCCAACGTAGGCGTCGAGGGTCCGATCGTCGAGCCGTGCGACCGGGGGCTTGACGACGACATAGTCCATGAAGCCGAGCATCATCTCATCGTAGGTCGGCTCGCCATAGCGGACATCCTTGGTCGGATCCGGATTGAACTTGTTCTTGGCGGAATTATCGAACCAGCCGGTGACCATCAAACGGCTTCCCGCCGGCAACCGCTTCGGCGTCGCCAGCTCATAGTTGGTCTGCCAAGCAAAGCTGTAGTTGGGGACGTGAAGCAGGATCTCGCTCTTCCCATCGGGATAGATGACCTTATACTCCATCGCCTTGCCCCGCAGGTGCATGTGCGGCATCAATCCGTAGAGGATCGTCTCCTCCCGCAGCGTCGAACAGGCCGTCACCCGGTGGTTCTCTGCGCCCGCCGGAATGCGGAAGAGCATGTTGCCTACCGATCGCGTCCGGACGATCTGCTTGGGCTCTTCTTTCGCGAAGACGAGTCCGACCATCGACCGGTCTTTCTCGACCTCGTCTCCCCCCAACGTCTGGTTCGAATAGTGGATCTGAAAACGGATCGTCGCCCCGGCTGGCACCCTCTTCGCCGTTCCCGGCTCCCAGATGTCGACGTTACGGCCCGGGGCATAGCCCGCGAGGATGCTGTCTTCTCCACCGCCTGCCCGCCGCTCGTTGCCCGGCGCACATCCGTCGTCGATGACCGGCTGGTCACTCTTGAGCCGCATCAGGAAGCCATCCCGGTAGAACGGTGAGTTCTTGAGCGCCGCCTCCATCGCCTTGAACCGTTGTTCGGTCGTCAGCTTGGCCATCGTCGGCCCGCCCGGCGGCACAATGAAGGCGATGATGTGATGAACGATCTTCCGGTTCCCTGGCCGTGCCTCCGCCATCCGGATGTACTTGTCCTCGGTGAAGTTGGTCGGCACGTCGAAGTACTGGTACTCGTCTGCCCCCGCCTTGTAGACGTGCTCTTCCGGGATCGTCAGGACGATGTCCGGCTCGCCAATCCCCCAGCCCGTCGTAAAGGCCGGCGCCGCCGGAAGGTCACGGGCCTCTCCTTCGATCGCCCCACCGTCCACCCAGGCGACGATCGTCGACATCTCCTTGTCGGTCAGGGAGCGGTTGTTCCGGAACTCCCCGTGGTGCGGGTCGGCGTGCCACGGCGGCATCTCCCGCTGCAACACCTGCTTCCGAATCGATTTGACCCACGGACGAACCTCCTTGTAGGTCAAGGTCGAGAACGGCGCGCTCTCCCCAGGACGATGGCACTCCGCACACTTCTGATGAAAGATCGGCGCTACGTCCCGGTTGAAGGTCACTTTGCCCGGTCCTGATGCCGCTCCCCCACCCAAGCGCACCCACAAGTCTCCCATTCCGAGCA
>JBMUAP010000478.1:0-3080 GCA_049454155.1 Blastocatellia bacterium | reverse complement strand
CCCGCCCGAATGGGAACTTGCCCCAGTACTTCAAGCGCGCATAGGCAACGAGCCAGAGATGATCGAGCGCCCCGCGCAGCCGTGCGCGGTGGAGAATGCCGTAGATCCAGCGGCGCACGCGCTCTGCCGGCAGCCCGGCGAGCGTCGGATCGATCCCCGGCACCCGCTCGAGCAGGGCGGTCACCGTCCGGTCGATCACCGCCTCCTCCCAGCCGAGGCAGGCGCTGCCGGCCATCTCCATTGTCCGCCCGTGCGTCAGCATCAGCCCAAATTCGCTGGTCACCTCCCAGGTCAGCCGCCCCTCGATTTCACTTTGCAGCTGCGAGGGTGGCGTCCGTTCTCCTTCATCGTTGCGCCAGGCAACAAAGTCTGGATACTCCTGCAGGTCGGGCGGCATGAGCGTTGCGAGGGCCTCGCGCAGTCCGCCGCTCCAGCCAGGGCGCTCCGTTGCCCAGGCACCGAGCAGGGCCGCGCCGGACGCGGCCAGCGGGAGGCCCTCCGGCCCCGCTTCGTCGATCACCCGCTGCAGCGCCGTCCGCAGGGTGAAATGGTAGGTGCGCGCGCTGAAGAAGCCGGCGCGGTGCGAGGCATCCTGGACGCTGTCGGTGAAGGCGAGCAGCTTCGGATCGCTGTTGAGCGTCGAGCCGAAGAGTTCGTCGATCGCGACACTGGCGAGCGTCGCCGCCTGGCTGCCGATGAACATGAGCCCCTCGCGTGAACCACACGCCGGACAGGCCTGATCCCCGACGATCCGGTCGGTCGCTTCGTCCCGCCGCGTCGATCGATCGACCCGCACCCGGAAGCGGCGCGGGTCCTCGCTCAACGGACACGGTCCATCTCCCTCGCGAACCACCAACCGGTGCGGGCAGAGGTAGAGATTCTGGAACCCGAACGACTGCTGTCCCGTGGCCGGCTCGACCCACGGCGCAAGGATCACCAGCTCCGGACTGCGCTGATCGTTCGGCCCGAACCAAGCCCGGTAGATCCGTGACGGATTGCCGTCCAGTGCGTACCCGGTCACCCCGCGTGCGCCAATCCGCGAATCCTCCGTCGGATTGTGGAGCGCGATCCAGCCCGCCTCCCCGCACTCGCTGCAGTGGAAGGCCGGCAGCACCGGCAGGCCCTCCCCCCCACTGCCCGCCTCATCCAGCCACGCAAAGGCCGGCCGCGCGTCGACCCGCCGCCCCAACCGCCGCAGCTCCCGGATCCAGAGCTGCGCCTGCGTCGGCAGCAACGGAAAGCTCCGCCCATCCCGCTCATCTCGCGCCAACGCAATCAGCGCGAAGAATGACGCGCCGATCGCACGCTGCTCTTCCAGTGTCAAACCGGATGGAAACTCGCTGACGGCGAGCCGCTCGACGATCTGTGCCCACGCGGGCATCGCCTCACCGGCCGCCTCGGATCGCGCAAAGATCTCCAGCAGCGTCCGGAAGAGGCGCGTCCGCCGGATCCACCCGCCCAGCGCCACCTCCCAGCGCTCCCCTCCCTCTGCCTCGCGCACCGGACCGCCCCAGAGTGGCGCCAGCCGTGCCGCATATCCAACCGCATCTTCGCCTGGCCGGGGGCGGCACTCGGTCGCCGCCGGAATGGTCACCTCCTCCGGCTCGATGGCGACCATCTCCTCGACCGTCAACCGGTCCTCCCCGATCACCGCCTCGCCGCCGATCTCCTCCTCGAAGAGCGTCGAGGCAAACCGCGCCAGCCGGTCACTGCCCAGCTCGCGAACGTCGAGGGCCGGGGCGTCCGCGGCGACCTCGGCATCCCGCCGTGGCTCGCGGTCGTCGAGCGTCGCACTTGTCCCGATGACGCAGAGCTGACCACGCGCGATCCCCAGCCGCTCCTTCAACCGCCGGATCAGGCAGGCGACGTCCGCTCCCTGCGCTCCATCGTAGGTGTGCAGCTCATCCAGCACGAGGTACTGCACCCGCCCCGGCCCCTCCGGTCCGTTGAATCGCCACAATCGTTGGTCTCGTGGCCGCATCAACAGGTAGTCGAGCATCTTGTAGTTGGTCAACAGGATGTCGGGCGGCTCCTTCATCTGCGTCTCGTGATCGCTGATGCCATGGTCCCGCCCCATCGCCGTCGTTCCGTCGCTTCCCCCCTCGCTCGTACCGTACCGACCGGTGTAGTTGCCGACGCGGATGCCTCGCAGCCGTGCGTTCTCCCAGATTGTTCGCGCAAACCGCTTCTCCTGGTCCGCCGCCCGCGCGTTCATCGGATAGAGGATGAGGGCCTTGATCCCTGGCACCCCCTGCCGCCTCACCCGTTGGCAGTGGTCGAGGATCGGGTAGAGAAAGCACTCCGTCTTTCCCGAACCCGTGCCCGTCGTGATGATCGTCGAATGCGGGTCGTAGCGCAGCGAAGAGAGCCGCTTCCACGCCTCGACCTGGTGCCGAAAGGGGCGAAAGGGGGGCTCGATCTCGAAGAGGGCCGACTTGAGCGGTTCCGCCAGCCGGAATGGCCGCCGGAGCTGCACCCACGGCCCCTTGAACAACCCCGCCTCTTCCTCAAGCAGGAAGCGCGCGAACGCCTCCTCCACCCCGCGATCGCGGAAGACGAAGGTCGATTGCAGATAGAAGAGGATCTGCTCGCGGATGCTCTCGGCTAAATGGACGGGTAACATGATCGCTCCATCGCTATGTCAGGTGGGATTCCACCATGATCCGTCTGGCTACTCTCCGGCTCGCCTCTTATCCCATCAAGAGTTCTCCCGATTCTGTAGGGGCCTGCCCAGTTCTCGATTGAAGGAACGATGGGGCAACCACAAGGGTTGCCCCTACAACACGCACTGGCCGTGTTGAAGCGCTGCACCCAGGAGGCCTTGTGCCGGCCCGGTTCTCGATTGAAGGAACGATGGGGCAACCACAAGGGTTGCCCCTACAACTCGCACTGGCCGCGTTGAAATCATCCCCCCTGGGTGTCGGCTCCTACTCATTGCCTCCGCACGAGCAGTGTTGGTTGTTGGGGCAACTCTTGTGGTTACCCCATTCTCCATTCTCCATTCTCCATTCTCCATTCTCCATTTACCGCATTCTCCATTCTCCATTCTCCATTCTCCATTTACCGCATTCTCCATTCTC
>JBMUAP010000477.1:0-3084 GCA_049454155.1 Blastocatellia bacterium | reverse complement strand
TTGAGAATCGCCCGGAACTCGCGTCGGCTCTGTTCGACCAGCCGCTCCACCTCGCCATCCTCATCGACACCAGCCTCAGTGTCGGCTCAAGGCTCGATTTTCAGCGCCAAGCCCTCGTGCGCTTCTTGGAGCGCGTGCTGCGCCCGGGTGACCAGGCGGCGCTCTTCTCTGTCTCGACTGAGGTCACCCTCCTCCAGCCCTTCACCAACAGCCTGCCGGCCTTGACACAGGCTTCACGGCGGCTGCGGTCGAGCGGCGCGACCTCGCTCTATGACGCGCTCTACCTCGCCGCTGACTACCTGGCGCCGGTCGCCGGGCGGCGCGTGATCATCCTCCTTTCGGATGGCGGTGACACCACCAGCCAGAAAGGGCTCCTCGCGGCCCTCGAACGGGCCCAGCAGGCCGACGTCGTCGTTTATGGTCTCTTCACCGGCAACTTTGGCACCTCCCAGAACCTTCGCGACTTGGCAGGCGAGCGGGCGCTCGAGGCGCTGACGCGCGAGACAGGCGGCGATCTGCTCTATCCCGATGCCACGCCCGGTTCCCAGACCCGAGATGTCGATGAACGATCCCTGCGTCAGTTGGATCGATCCTTCGAGCTGATCACTGCCCAGTTGCGCACCCAATACATCCTCGGCTTCTACCCGACCAACGATCGGCGGGATGGAGCCTATCGCCATCTGACGGTCGAGATGCTTCGTCCTGGACTGCGACCCCGCGCCCGGACTGGATACTATGCCCCGCGCTGAGACCTCGATTGCCCCCCCTCTTCCCTCCTCCAATTTTCCTGACTGCCCTTTCCTGACTTGACCCGCCTTTCTGGTAACTTTCCGGGGAATGCGCTACCATCCCAGCGTGTCCTTTTTTCTAGTCGTCGAGTGGAAGGGGTATCCGAAGCCGAATTCATCAGGATCAGCCGAGTTCTCTACCAAGCCGACCAAGTGTCGGAGGCCAAGCGGTGCGACAGCGGCTCTCCCTTCGTGGAAAAAGAAGATGTTGCCTGGGCACAATTTCATCGACCGATCCGAATCATCTTTTCTTATACTTTCAAAACGGGTCAGGACAAGGGGTCTATGCAGTCAGACATCATCACGATACGAGCGATCTTTCTTTTGATTATGCTACTGGCAGGATACTGGATTCAGCCTCTTCCGGATTCGATCACCTGGGCGGATCGATTTCCGTTGGGGGTGCGAGGGCTTTCGGCCGGGATCAGCCTCCTGCTCGGGGTAGGGGTCATCTTCTTTGAACTACGAATTCGACGAGCTTCGCTCAAAACGCTGATTGGCGCGGCGATTGGGTCGATCCTCGGCATTGTTGGCGCGGCGCTCATCGGGACCATCCTCGTTGCCCAACCCTGGGCCCAAGGGCCGAAGTCGTTCATTCTTCTCTTTGTTGTCCTCTGCATGGCCTACGTCGGGCTGCTCGTCGGAGCCGCCAAGGGGGACTACATCGACCTCTCCGCGCTGGGAGGCATTCGCAGCGAAAAAGGGAGCAAGCAGAGCTACCGGATTCTCGATACCAGCGTCATCATCGATGGGCGGGTCGCCGATATCGCCGAGGCCGGCTTCATGGGAGGAACGATCCTCATTCCGCAATTTGTGCTGCGGGAGTTGCAGCAGATTGCCGACTCCTCCGACTCGGCCAAGCGGAATCGAGGCCGCCGTGGGCTCGACATCCTGCAGCGGATCCAAAAGAACAGCAATCTCGAAGTGCAGATCTACGAGGCCGATTTTCCACAAGTCAAAGATGTCGACCTCAAGCTGATCGAACTGGGGAAGCAGCTCAATGCGCCGATCGTGACCAACGACTTCAACCTCAACAAGGTCGCCCATCTGCGCGGTGTCGAGGTCCTGAACATCAACGAGCTGGCCAATGCACTCAAACCGGTCGTGCTCCCGGGCGAGATCATGCGGGTCTTCATCCTCAAAGAGGGGAAGGAATACAATCAGGGAGTCGCGTATCTCGACGATGGGACCATGGTTGTGGTCGACAACGCACGGCGCCAGATCGGGAAGAATGTGGATCTGGTGGTGACGAGCGTCCTGCAGACAACCGCCGGGAAGATGATCTTTGGTCGGGTCGAAGATAACCGGCACGACGGGCGGAATGAGTCACGGCAGGAGTCCCGCGAGCGCTCCTCGCGGGGGCAGGTTCCGATGGCGGCGCCGGTGGCGGCTGTTCCAGGTTCTCAGACCCCCACCGAGCCGATCGAATAGGGGCGAGAGGCTGGAGAGGGGAAGACATGAACGTCGCCATCATTCCCGCCGCCGGGAGCGGCTCCCGCTTTGGAGGAGAGACGCCGAAGCAGTTCTTGTTGATGGGAGGAGTCCCGGTATTGTTGCAGACTCTCCGGCGGTTCGATCTCTGCCCTGAGATCGACGGGACGATCGTGGCATTACCCGAGTCCGCCTTGGAGAGTTGGCGGGAGCGGTTGGCGGTCAGCGGATTGGCGAAGCCCGTCCGGTTGGTGCCCGGGGGGCGAGAGCGGAGTGACTCGATCCGAAACGCCCTCGAGGCGGCAGCGCAGTGGTCTCCGGATGGGCAGCTTCCCGAGATCGTCGCCGTGCACGACGCGGTGCGGCCTCTCGTGACACCCGCTCAGATCGCGGCAGTTATCCAGCGGGCGCGCGAGGTCGGCGCGGCGATCTTGGCGCTGGCCTCGACCGACACCCTCAAGGAGGTCGAGAATGGCCTGATCGTCCGGACACTCGATCGGCGCCGCATCTACCGCGCGCAGACGCCCCAAGCCTTCCATTACTCGCTTCTCGTCCGGGCGAACCAGGCAGCCCGGGATTCCAACCTTCCTTCGGCGGCGACCACCGATGACGCGCTTCTCGTCGAGGCGCTTGGGGTTCCCGTCGCCATCGTCGAAGGGTCAGCTCACAACCTCAAGATCACCACGCCAGAAGATCTGCGGCTGGCCGAGAGACTCCTGCAGGAAGAAGCGGCGTCTCATCGATCCTTAAAAGAGTATGCTTGAACATCGAGTTGGGATTGGGTACGACATCCACCGGCTGGTCGAGGGCCGCCGGCTGGTGCTGGGCGGGGTAGAGATTCCTTCGCTTCGCGGATTGCTCGGCC
>JBMUAP010000476.1:0-3085 GCA_049454155.1 Blastocatellia bacterium | reverse complement strand
GGGGGAGAGCAGCTTTCGGGCAGCGCAGATCGCTGCGTCGAGAGAGGTCACCTGATCATCGAGCTGCATCTCGTAGACGAGCCGCGTGAGTTGGCCGACCCGAGGGCCGGGCTCGACGCCGAGGGCGAGGAGGTGACGACCGAGGAGGAGCGGGGCAGGTGCAGCGACTTCGAGGTCGAGCTCTTCGACACGCGCACGAAACCAAGCGAGGGCGTTGGTGGGAGCGAGGTTGGCCGACTCGACGCGCGCGAGGAGTCCCGGTTCGACCGCGAGGGCGAGGCGCCGGAACTGGCCGTTGGAGATCGGCCTTCCCGCCTCTTCCTCTTGATGCCAACGGGCGGGGAGGCCACGGTGGGCGTGGAGGGCGAGGATCTGCCGACGGACATCATACTGCCCGAGTCGTTGCAGCCGGAGGCTCTCGAGAAAGGCTCCCGGATCGGACATCGACCGGCAGAGGAGCGCGAGCATGACGGCGACTCGCTTCGGGTAGGGCAGATCGTCGATCTTAGCCCGGCCCGCATCGAGAGCCGTTCCGAGGCGGGTCAACTCATCGGCATCGTGATCGGGCAGCAGCTCCGGCCAGAGCCGATCGAGGACGCCGAGGTCCGCGGCCGCGCGCAGCCCAATCGAGGGGGTCTGCGCCTGGAGGAGCCATTTCTCGACCTCGCCCCAGATGCGCTCTGCCGGGAGATCCGAAAGGTCGATCGTGCGGCAGAGGGTGACCGTTGCCGGTTCGATCGCGAAGGAGAGACGGGCAGCAAACTGGACCAGGCGCAGGACACGCAGGCTATCTTCGACAAAGGTGGCCGGATCGACGACCCGCAGCCGTCGCGCCGCGAGATCCTCCCGTCCGTGGTAGGGATCGAGCAGCTCGCCCGTCAGCGGGTCGAGCATCATGGCATTGATCGTCAGATCGCGCCGTCGTGCCGCCTCCTCGAAGGACATCGACGGATCGCCCGTCACCAGAAACGCACGATGGCCACGCCCGATCTTCGATTCGCGGCGCGGCAGGCCAACGTCGACGATCAACGACGGGGATCCCCCACCGGCCGGGAGGCGAACTTTGTAGACGGTATAGGCCTCTCCAACACTGTTGACCGGGCCAAGACGCGCCAGCAGCGCGCGGAGGGGTGCCGCCTCCAAGCGGTAGACCTCGAGGTCGTAATCAGAGCGCTCACGGCCGAGCAGGTAGTCGCGAACCCAGCCTCCGACGAGCAGGGCGCGTCCGCCGGCCTCCGCCACGGCCTGACACAAGCCAAGAATCGAGGGCGCAATCATGCGGTTGGAGAAGAGGTGAGCGACGGGGGAACGAGCGGCACGTCCGGCTCGGCCACCGAGGCGATGTTGAGCAGGCGGGCCTCGTCGAACGAAGACCCGATCAACTGCATCCCGATCGGCAAGCCAGCACGGCTCAGCCCACACGGGACATTGATCGCCGGGAGCCCGGCGAGGTTGACCGTCACCGTGTAGATATCGCCGAGATACATCTCCAGAGGCCCCGCACTCTTCTCTCCGATGCGGAAGGGGGGAGTCGGTGCGGTCGGCGTGACAATCGCGTCGCAAGAGGCAAAGGCTCGCCTGAAATCATCCCAGAGCAGCGCTCGCACGCGCTGCGCCTTCTCATAGTAGGCGTCGTAGTAGCCAGAGGAGAGGACGAAGGTGCCGAGCATGATGCGCCGCTTGACCTCGGCACCAAACCCCTCATCGCGGGTCTGCCGGTACATCTCGGAGAGGGAGCGGGCGTCGGAGGTTCGATAGCCGTACCGCACGCCATCGAAGCGAGCGAGGTTGGACGAGGCCTCCGCCGTCGCGATGATGTAGTAGACGGCGATGACGTGGCGCATGTGCGGGAGGTGGACCTCGACGATCGAGGCACCCCGTGCGGCGAGCCGCTCGATGCCGGCCTCGACGTGGGCGCGGACCTCCGGATCGAGCCCCTCGCCGAAACATTCCGGAGGCACGCCAATGCGGATCCCCTTCAGATCCCCGGTCAGCGAAGCAAGGTAATCAGGAACGGGGACGTGGGCAGAAGTGGCGTCGTGGGGATCGTGGCCCGCAACCACGCCGAGCAGGCGCGCGGCGTCGCGCACTGTCCAGGCGAACGGGCCGATCTGGTCGAGCGAAGAGGCGAAGGCCACCAGACCGTAGCGCGAGACACGCCCGTAGGTCGGCTTGAGCCCGACCAGCCCGCAGAACGAGGCCGGCTGACGGATCGAACCGCCGGTGTCCGAGCCGAGGGAGACAGGGACCATCCCGCTCGCGACGGCGACCGCCGACCCTCCCGAACTTCCGCCCGGGACGTAGGCGTCATTCCAGGGGTTGCGCGAGGGGCCGTAGGCGGAGTTCTCCGTCGATCCTCCCATGGCATATTCGTCAAGGTTGGCCTTGCCGATGAGGATCGCCCCGGCGGCCTCGAGCTGACGAACGACGGTCGCGCTGTAGGGTGGGGCATAGTCGGCGAGCATGCGCGAGCCACACGTTGTCCTGATCCCCGCTGTACAGAGGTTGTCTTTGAGGACGATCGGGATGCCGGCGAGCGGCTGGTGGTCGAGCAACTCTTGGATGGTCGAGTCAAGCGCCGCCGCGGCGGTGAGTGCCTCTTCGCGAGTGACGGTCAGGAGGGCGTTGAGTTGGCCATTCTGCTGGTCGACACGGTCGAGCGCGGCTTGGCAGATCTGCGACGGAGTGGCCTCTCCCGTCGCGTAGCGGCGGTGAATGTCGTCAATGGTGCGTGCGTCTGTCACGTCTCCCTCTCCAATCTGGAGATCCCCAACTTGTCCGGGGCCTCGTCATCCCCCGATCACGCGGGGAACCGTGAAATGGCCCTCTTCGGCATCGGGTGCCGCGTCGACCGCGGCCTCGGTGCCGAGGCTCGGCGCCCAGGCAGGGAGAGGCCCATCCTCCCGTGTCGCTGGCGAGGTGCCGGCCTCGCCGGCGCTGCGTGCCCCCCAGGGCTCGACGGCGGCGGTGTCTCCGACGGGGCGGTCGCCGACCGCCACGATGCGCGTCAGGTCGCCGTTGACGAGGCCGGCGCCGTTCGGGTTCGCCGTCGGCGGCTGGCCGGCGGTCACCACGGAGGTGGGCG
>JBMUAP010000475.1:0-3094 GCA_049454155.1 Blastocatellia bacterium | reverse complement strand
TGTCACCTGGAGTGGTTCGCCTCCCATTCTGCGCACCTTCCAAATCTGTTTCTTGCCTGCCCGATCAGAGGTGAAATAGATCCATTCTCCATCCGCTGACCAAGAGGGCATGGCATCAGATAATGGATAATCGGTAAGTTGTTGCAGGCCACTCCCATCCTCCCGCATTACAAAGATGTCCGATTGACTTTTCGTGCGCCGGTCGAAAGCGATCCATTGTCCGTCGGGTGACCAGCGGGGGCTTCCCACCCCCAATTCCTGAAAGAAGGTGAGCTGCACCGGTTTCGATCCATCCGCCTTCGCCCTCCAGACCTCTTCCGCACCTGTCTGGTCCGAAATATAGGTGATCTTCGAACCATCGGCAGAAAATCGAGGGCTATGGTCGTGTTTCGAGG
Source organism: Blastocatellia bacterium (assembly GCA_049454155.1). Taxonomy (GTDB): domain Bacteria; phylum Acidobacteriota; class Blastocatellia; order RBC074; family RBC074; genus CAIOZW01. The sequence goes on along the minus strand of JBMUAP010000475.1, from coordinate 2,699 downwards.
AGTTAATCGAACAGTGGACCGGCAGGATGGACAATGAATCTCTTTTCCATGGATTCCCTTTGAGCGAGGCAACCCTGACTATGGAGTCGCCAAGCATGTAGGTGAAGACGATCTTTCTGCTGGAATCGGAGAGATCAATATGGTATGCCCCGGTGGGGATACTCTCCTCCGGCGTTGCGTCACCTCCTGATAACGAAATCCGCCAGGGCCTCACTTGTCCACTTCGGTAGGAGCTGAAGACAATCTCCTGCCCATTTGCTTTCCAGGCAAGACTGGGAATCCGCTGTTGGTCAAAGGTCAGCTGTCGAATGGATCGATCGGAGAGGGAGAGCACGTAAAGATCGCTCGAGAAGTCATTCACTGAACGAATGAACGCAATCGACTGCCCGTCTGGGGAGAATCGAGGGTAGTAGTCGTAGGAGAAGCTGTCACCCGGTGGAGCCGTCAATGGAAGTCGCCGCTTGCCATCCACCGACAGGAGCCAGAGGGAGGTGGGAATCCCTACGGTGGAATTGTCCGAGACCACCAAGTGTTTGCCATCGGGGGACCAGTCGAGGCCTCCCCAGGCCTCCGCGATCGGTCTTTCGGTACCTCCGAGCGCGGGGATCACCATCACCTGCAGCTTCTTGTGCCCCGGTCGTTGACGCAAAAAGGCAATCTGTTGCCCATCAGGGGACCACGTCGGATACTGATCGCGGCAATCGCCAAAGGTGAGCTGAACGGCGTCGCCTTGTTGAATCTGCTTGACGTAGATGTGCTCGATGCCAATTCCCCATCCCGAATTGCTGAACGTAACAAGCTTCCCGTCCGGGGAGAACCGTGGATGATTTTCTAACCCCTGCAGACTCGTCAGTGGTCGAATGCTTGATGGCTGCCGCTTTTGTGCTGGCCAGAAGAATTGACGGAAGAGAAAGTGATACCCGAGCGATCCAACCAGAATCAGGCTCAATCCGACGATCGCTCTCCGCGTCAGGGCGAACCAGCAGATCGAGTGTCTTTCTGGAGAGTCAGAGAGGGCCTCCTCACGTGGATTGAGGGGAAGGTCCGGGTGGGCATCACGAGAGGGAACGGTCGTTTCCAGGTCCCCTGGCGTCCCCTCGGGTAGCACGATGGGGGAGAGTGACTCGGGAGACTCCTCGATCATTGAAGGGTCGGTTCGATCCTGATCGATCTGCACTACCGGGTGATTAAAAACATATCCTTTACCAGGGATGGTGAGGATGAAGCTGGGGGATTTAGGATTATCTCCGAGGATGCGCCGCAAAGTGTAGATGTGCTGGCTCAGATTGGTGTCGTCGATCTTGCGGTCAGGCCAGATGTATTGTTGAAGCTCTTCCTTGCGCACCAGCTTGCCAGCGTTCGCCAGCAGTACCTGCAGGACCTCGAACGATTTCCGCTGAAGAGGCACCAGCTCTCCATCCAGCCGCAACTGGTCCCGTCCAATCTCCAAGATAAATCGCCCGAATTGGTATCTGACCCTCTGCTCGTTCGTCATCTTTGTAATGCGATCATCCGACGCTAACCCATCAGGCAAATCGAAATTATGATTGATAAAAAATAGTGATGATAACCCAGGAGAACGCCTGGTTGAAATTAGCTCCATCGAGGTGCTGTGCAGTCAAACAGAACCAGCTTTCGGAGATGGTCTCGCGTCCACCGGACTGGTCTTAGTTCAGGAGGGTGGGTCCTCAATACTCAGCAATCATGGGGTACTTCAAAGCATTTAGAAAAAAGGCAAAACAATACCAGATTATAAGGGTGGGATCGTCATTTCACAATGGGCAAAAGAAGCAAGATTTTCCTCAGACCAAGGTGAGCGGGGGAGAAGTGGCCTGTTCCGCTTCTCTGCTCGCTCAGGAAAGAGCTTTGAGAGGATCTCCATCTTCTTGGCGAGGTGACTCAGGGAAAGCCACCCCCGAGGGGGTAGCAGGTGCGGCGAGTCGATCGCCGATCTCCTGGACCAGTCGATCGAGGGAGGCACGGTCGAGGGCGGAGATGGCCAGGGCATGATGAACTTGGCACCGGTGGTAGAGTTCCTCGGGGTCGACCAGATCCATCTTGTTGAAGACGAGAAGGCGCGGAATCTGGTCGAGTTGGAGCTCCGTGAGGATCCGCTGGACGGCCGCGATCTGGTTCTCGACCTGGGGACTGGCGGCATCGACCAAGTGCAGGAGGAGGTCGGACTGTTCCATCTCTTCGAGGGTCGCCTTGAAGGCGGCGAGCAGATCCCGCGGCAGATCGCGGATGAAGCCAACGGTATCGTTGATGATGATCTCCTGCTCGTGAGGGAGCCGGAGCCGGCGGCTGGTCGGGTCGAGCGTCGCGAACATCCGTTGTTCGGCGATCACTTGGCTGTTGGTCAAGGCGTTGAGAAGGGTACTCTTTCCTGCATTGGTGTAGCCGACGATCGAGACGACAGGAAGGTTTCGTCGCGCCCGCTGGGCACGACGCTGCTGGCGACTTTCGCGAACGTGGGTCAGCTTCTCCTCGAGGAGGGCAATCCGGTCGCGGACCCGGCGTCGATCGACTTCCAGCTTGGTCTCTCCCGGGCCCCGGCCACCGATGCCACCCATCAGGCGGGACATCTCGCTGCCGCTGCCGGTCAATCTCGGCAGCAGATATTTCAACTGGGCCAATTCGACCTGGATGCGCCCCTCGCTGGTCTGCGCCCGTTGGGCGAAGAGGTCGAGGATCAGTTG
>JBMUAP010000474.1:0-3095 GCA_049454155.1 Blastocatellia bacterium | reverse complement strand
CCCCGGGGCCCGCCCCCCCCTCGACCCTCCTGCCTCTCTTCGATCGGGTCTCACTGATTGCGGATCTCGATCCGGCGGCGGAGAACCTCGAAGGATACCTCTTTCCGGATACTTACGAGTACTCGGCGACGACGACGCGGGTCCAGTTGGTCGAGGCGATGGTGCGCCGCTTTCGCCAAGTCTTTACGGACCAGATGCGGCAGCGGGCCGGCGAGATGGCCCTCTCGACCCGCCAAGTGGTGACGCTCGCCTCGCTGGTCGAGAAGGAGGCCCAGCTCGACCGCGAACGAGAGTTGATCTCGGCAGTCTTTCACCGCCGCTTGCGGGAAGGGGTGCCGCTCGCCTGTGACCCGACGGTGATCTATGCTGCGCTGCTCGCGGACCGCTACCGCGGCAAGATCTATCGCAGCGACCTCGATCGCCAAAGCCCCTACAATACCTACCTCGTCCGAGGGCTCCCCCCTGGACCGATTGCCTCCCCTGGTCGTCGCTCCCTCGAAGCGACCCTCTCTCCCGCCCCCGTCGATTATCTCTACTTTGTTGTCGACGCCACCCGCAAGGACGGCTCTCACGTCTTCTCGACGACCTCCGCCAATCACGAAGCGGCCGTCCGTCGTCTTCGCGAGGCAGAACGAATGGCCAACCGCTAACGCCACCGCGCCTGCCTGCGGGAACCTGCTTTGCGTTCCCCGTCGCTCGTTCCGTATACTGTCGAGTGAGGGAGGAGAAACGATCGATGCCAAGACACGAAGTGATGATTGAGATGGGCTTCTCATCCGCGCACGCGTTGCGCGGTTACCAGGGCAAGTGTGAAAACACGCACGGCCACAACTATCGCGTTGAGGTCCATGTCCGCGGCCAGCAGCTCAATCACATCGGGTTGCTGATCGACTTCAAGGAACTCAAGGCGGCGACCCGCAAGGTGGTCGACTACCTCGACCACAAGAATATCAACGATCTGCCTCCCTTCGACGTCGAGGTCAACCCATCGGCCGAGGAGATGGCCGTCTATTTCTACAAGGAAGTCAGCCGCGAGATCGACGACGCTCGCGTCCAGGTCTACAAGGTCCGCGTCTGGGAGACAGATACCTGCGTGGCCACCTACCTGGTCGACTGAGTGCGCAACAGAGGAGAGGAGGATCGAGATGTCACAAGCACAGGAACCGAAGCCGATCAATCCGGTCAATCTGCTGATCGACACGTTCTGGGCGCTGATGCCAGAGAAGACGGCCAACGAGGTCGCTGAGGTCAAGCGGATGGTCCTGGGGAGCATTCGACAAACGGTCGATTTTGTCGTTACCAAGGAGCTGGAGTGGACCGATCGCCATCTCGAGAACGCCCGGCGGATGCGCGAGCAGTACCGGTCATCAGCTCCCGCCAATGAATCGACCGCACCGACCGGCGCTGGTCAGGAGGGTGTCTGACCTTCGGGCGGATGTCTTCCTCTTCAGCCGGTCCTCAAGTCGACGAAGACCGACAGCAAAGCAGAAGAAGATGAAGAGTGGAAGAGATGTGATCGTGGTCGGAGGAGGGCTGATCGGTACTGCCACCGCTTGGCGATTGGCGTTGCGCGGGTTGCGTGTCACCCTCATCGAGCGGGGGAGTCCAGGGCGCGAGGCGACTTGGGCCGCCGGGGGGATGCTCGCCCCACTCTCCGAAGCCGATCAGGATGATGCCTTTCTCCGTCTCACCCGGGAGAGCCTGCGTGCCTACCCCGCCTTTGTCGCCGAGGTCGAGCGTGCCAGTGGTCTGCAGGTGGAGTATCGGCCCGAGGGGACGCTCTATCTTGTGCTCACCGACGCGGATGAAGAGGAGCTGACGCACCGCTGGGCTTGGCAACAGAAGGCTGGACTGCCTGTCGCGCGACTCTCCGCCAAAGAGGTCCTCGAACTGGAACCGGGGCTTAACCCAGCCCTCCGCTGGGCGCTCCTCTTTCCAGAGGATCACCAAGTCAACAACCGCCGGCTGAGCGAGGCGTTGACGTTGGCGGCGCGACGGGCTGGGGTGGAGATGATGGTCGAGACGACCGTCCGTCGCCTCCTCATCGAGCAGACGGCCGGTCAGGCCCGCATCACCGGCGTCGAGACAGACCGGGGCCCGATCCAGGCCTCGACGGTGCTTCTCGCCGCAGGGGCTTGGAGTGGCCAACTGCTCGAAGGGATTGTGCCGGCCTATCGTGTCGAACCAGTCCGGGGCCAGATGGTCTCCCTTGAAATGCCGACCGTCCCGCTCCGGCACGTTGTCTATTCGGCACGAGGCTACCTCGTCCCCCGCCTTGGGGGACACCTCATCGCTGGCTCGACAACGGAACGTGTCGGCTATGATCGCCGCGTGACCGCTGAGGGGCTGGCCTCCATTCTCGACATCGGACGTGAGATTCTACCAAGCATTGCCCACCAGCCGATCCTCGAGATCTGGGCGGGTCTGCGACCCTGCTCGGAAGACGGCTGGCCCATCCTCGGCCCCGACCCCACCGTTGCAGGCCTCTTCCACGCGACTGGCCACTACCGCAATGGGATCCTTCTCACGCCCATCACCGCGGAAGCATTGACTGGAATGATCGCTCAAGGCGATGCCTCGGCATTACTGGCCCCCTTCAGCCTCTCACGACTGACCTGTTCGTCAGGCCTGCCTGCTGCCGCCGCACCCAGTCTCTAAGCCTCTCGTTGCGCTCACTTGGCGGACCCGCCTCGATCCCGGTAGCGCTGCCACCGAAAGAGGCCAACAAGGGTCTTGGCGTCCTCGATCGTCTCAGCGTCGATCATCACTTCAATCTCCTCCCAACTGAAGGCGCGAACCTCATAGACCACTTCGCCGATATCGAGCGCGGCGGCCTCTGGCCGTAGCTGGCGTGCCAGAAAGAGGTGGATGCGCTCGTCGCTGCTTCCGGGCATGGCATAGCATGACCCAAGCGGGATCATCTCCCCGGCTTGGTACCCCGTCTCCTCGAGGAGTTCGCGGTGGGCACAGGCCACCGGTGATTCGGTCGCGACCATTCGCCGCTCCGGCGTCTCCCGCCCGGCGAGGGTCCCAGCCGGCAACTCCCAGAGTGCTCGGCCTGCTGGATAGCGGTACTGGCGGAGCAGCAGCACTCG
>JBMUAP010000473.1:0-3104 GCA_049454155.1 Blastocatellia bacterium | reverse complement strand
GCCGATCGTGTAGCCGATGATCTGGCCAGACCGATTGACCACAAGCGTCAGTTCTGGCTCGGGTACGGTCCAGCGCGAGTCGCGTCGAATGCGGACCGGCTGCCCAGGGCCGGCGACCCGGCGCGGCGAGGCCTTGAAGAAGAGCTCTGGCCGATCCGCCGCGTAGACCCGATCGTAGAAGTCCCCTCCGCCGGCCGCCTTCGACTCCTCCATCCGCGCCGTGCGACTGCGAAAATAGGTGACTCCCGCCGCCCAGACCTCCTGTCGCGAGATCGGTGCCAGCGCGTCGCGCTGCGGATCGAACCGTGTCAGCCGCTGCGCCCGCCGGGAGAGGCTGATCAACGTCTGGTCGAGGTCCTGCTGGTTGAGCAGCACATCCCAGTCGATGTCCGGCAACTGCAGAAACTCACCGCCATCCTCCATCACCGATCCATTCGCTGTCCGATAGAGCTTGATCATGGGTCGACTCTCTCCTCCATTCCTTCTTGCCGATTCAGAGACTCCTGCCATTCCGGGCCCTCCCGGCGGCCGACACGATAGCACAGGCACCCGACGCATGGTAGCCAGCCCACGAGGCCAAGGGAACCAGCCGCAGAATGTCCCCGGGAATTCCGCCGCGCAACTGCCCGATCGCGGCTCCTCCCCGGACCAGCCCAGTCAATGCTTGTTGGCAGAAATCAAAAGTACTACTTTACAATTTCTCCCTTTTTCAAAAGTAGCGAGTGCCAAAATAAAATCTCAAAGAAGATTACAGCGCCTCTGGGCTGGAGAGATCCTTGAGAACCCAGGGCAGAACCGAGGGGGCTCGACGTTGCCGCGGTGAGTGGCCTCCAGATTCCAGCCGGGAGGTGGCCCCCCACGGAGCGATCCGTTGGTTTGCGACGAGCGATTTTCTGCGCGACAATGGAGGTTATCTTTGCAAGGCTGGGTTCGGCTGGTATGATAATGCTGTTTTGGGGTAGGGAACGCTGGCATGCCAGATCGGTTCTTCATTGTAACCGAGGGGAAGGTGCTGTCGTCTCTACCGTCGTGCTCCGCCGGATCGGACCGATCTGGAGACGCGAGCCAGTGGGTGTCGCGCCATCGACACTCCCCCGCACTGTTGCCGGGAACGTCCTCCCCCGGCGCTGAACTGGAGATCCTCCTGCCATCCAGCAAGACCACATCATCGGGGCTGAAGACCGGGATTCCTTTCATCTGTGTACGTCATTCTCTTTTACTTGATTCGGTCGGGAACGTGATCTTCGGGCAGCCTGAGCGGGTGATCGACGCGCGTGTCCAGTCAGACTGGAAGAGATGATGATTGTCGAAAGACGTCTTGACGAGAGGCCTTGACGAGAGGTCTTCGTGAGAGGTTCTTGCCGAAGTTTTTGCCAAAGAAGATGGAAGGGCCAGTGTACGTCAAGAGGCACTGGTCGAGAATGGCCTGGGTTTCGGACCTCTCCTTGGGATCACCGCTCTGGCAAGGTGATCCAGGGAGAAGAAAGGGAGGAGGAGATTCGATGAAAGACAGATCTGCCATCCGCTGGATGACGCTGCTCCTGTTGGTGGGAGCCGCGGGGGTGATGGGAGTGGGGGCGTTTCGCTGGGACCGCTTGTCGGCCGCTCCGGCGACCGTCACCTTCAACCGGGATGTGGCCCCGATCCTCTATGGGCGTTGCGCGGAGAGCCACCGCCCGGGGGAGACGGCCCCGATGTCCCTGCTGAGCTATCGAGACGTTCGCCCGTGGGCGAAGTCGATTCGCGAGAAGGTGGTCTCGCGTGAGATGCCCCCCTGGTACGCCGACCCGAACCACGGCGACTTCATCAACGAAGCCCGATTGACGGACGAGGAGATCGAGACGCTTCGCCGATGGGTCGATGGCGGTGCCAAGGAGGGCAATCCGAAGGACCTCCCGCCCGTGCCCAAGCCTCGCACCGGTGAGTGGCGCAATGGCGAACCGGATGTCATCCTCTCCATGACCGAGGCAGTCGAGATTCCCGCCGAGGGGACCGTTCCCTACAAGTATTTTGCCGTCCCGACCAACTTCACCGAAGACAAGTACGTCCAGTTCGCCGAGATCAAGCGGGGCGCTCCGAGTGTCGTCCATCACGTGATCATCAGCGTCCGGGAGCCCGATCAGGGAATGCTGCCGCCCGCCGGGGAGATTCGGCTCGATCGGCTGCGTGGTGCCAATCCAGAGGATCCGCAAGCCAACAACCGCAACGCCAATCAACGACGGGGAACCAACCCCGATGGCATGCTGGTCGGATGGGCTCCGGGGATGAGTCCGTTGCGGTTGCGGGATGGCAATGCCAAGTTGATCCGCAAGGGGTCGGTGCTGGTCTTCCAGATGCACTACACGACCAATGGCGAGCCGGCGACGGACATCACCAAGGTCGGCCTCTGGTTTGCCAAGGGCCCCGTCGACAAGCGGGTCATCACCAAGGGGGTCATGGTCGATCCGCGACAGTTCGTCATCCCGGCGGGCGATCCCAACTATGTCGCCAAGTCGACCTTCACCTTCCCGGAGGACGCCCACATCCATATGTTCATGCCGCACATGCACGTCCGCGGCAAGTCCTTCCAATACACCATTGTCTACCCGGATGGCACGTCGAAGGTCCTCCTCCGCGTGCCGAAGTATGACTTCAACTGGCAGCTCGGCTACTTCGTTCGTGAGCCGATTGCCGTACCGAAGGGGAGCCGCATCGACTGCGTCGCCACCTTCGATAATTCGGCCAACAACCCCTACAATCCGGACCCGACCCGCAATGTCCGGTGGGGAGATCAGACCTGGGAGGAGATGATGATCGGCTGGATCGACTACACGCTCGACGGCCAGAATCTCCGGGCGGTCTCCGCGGTCACCCGTTAGCCTGTCCAGAACCCGAACCACTTGGGCACGGCCGTGTTCGGGTGGTTCGGGACCGTGCCGAGATCGAAATGGGAGGGAAATTCTCCCCCGATCCGGCCAAGCTCTTGTCAAGGGGAATTACTCACAGTAAAGAAGGTCGCGAAGTGGGCTGGGCCAACAAGCAATCAACGTCAGAACGGAAGAGATGATTTCACCACCGAGGCACAGAGAACACCGAGAAGAAGATTGGGATGACTTTTGCTTCGG
>JBMUAP010000472.1:0-3104 GCA_049454155.1 Blastocatellia bacterium | reverse complement strand
GCTGCCGCTGGACGAGAAAGCCTGACTCATTGATGGCATTGTCCTGCCAGCTCAGATCGATGCCGGTCAGTGAAATGGCGAGGGCACGCAGGTCTGATGCCGGCTCGGGAGGTTGGTTGGGGGATCCCACCCGTACCTCGTTGGTGGCCGTCGACTCCCCGGCGGAGTTGAAGGCGGTGACCGTATAAGCGTAGCTCTCTGGATAGGTGACGCTGTCGTCGCGATACGAGGTCGTCCCGGCGCGAACCGTGGCCAGAATCGACCACTGCTCCCCGAGCGATGAGCGACGACGGATCCGAAAGCCCGCTTCATTGTCCGAGCGATCGGTCCAAGTCAGAGTCACTTGGCTTGGCGAGGTCAGCGCCCCCTGCAGCTGGATGGGGGCTTGGGGACGGACACCGGGTGCAGCTTGCCCTGTCAGCAACCGTAACGCACTGTCGATCCGCAATCGAGGGGCAACAACCCCATTGCGCGAATCCGTCACCAGCGGGCCCGTGTTGAGCATCGCCAGAAGGATGTCATCGAGAGAGGCTGTGGGAACTCTTTGACGGGCAAGCGCCCAGGCACCAGAGACGTGAGGCACCGCCATCGAGGTGCCCATTTTGGTACGATAGCCCCCTCCCGGCACGGATGAAGAGATCTCCTCTCCGGGGGCAAGGAGACTCAGAAAGGGCGCACTGTTCGAGAAGCTGGAGACCAGGTCGAGCGTGCCGGGCTGCTCCCCGGTCGATCCGACGCTGATGGCAGAGGAGATGCAGGCCGGCGTCGCCATGCCATCGTTGAACCCGTCATTGCCGGACGCCGCAATGGAGGGGATCCCGGCGCTCCGCAGAAGGTCGATCGCCAGCTTCAGCCCGGGAATCTCCGCGTCACAGAAGCTGGCGTACCTCGCGCCCCCGAGGCTGAGGTTGACGGCGGCCAGTCGATAGAGGTCCCGTTGGGCGTAGAGGTGCTCGAGGGCTCGAACGAGGTCGGAGGTGAAGGCAATCAGGCACGAAGGCGCTCCATTGCAGAGGGGGGGATTGTCGTACCTCGAGAAGATCTGGACGGCCACCAGATTCGCCTCCCGGGCGACTCCTGAGGTGAGGGTTCCCCGCCCTGCCGCGATCCCCGCCACGTGCGTGCCGTGATCACATCCAGCAATCGAGTCGGCGCAAGGGAGCCCTGCGCCGCTCTGGGTGGCCGTCGGCTGCCCGCCGGGACAGAGCGAAAAGACGGATTGGTCCGTGATCGACGTCGAGAAGCAGGCCTCCGCGATCACCTTTCCCGCAAGGAACGGATGGGCCTTGTCGACGCCCGTGTCGACGATCGCGATCGACTGTGTCGCCCCGGTGGCCCCCAAGGCCCAGGCGGCTGGCGCTCCAATTGCCACCATACTCTCGGCCAGGCTCGGGCGGAGGAGCTGATCCTCGTGGAGATCGAGGACCACTTCGGAGCGGCGTAAGGCCTCCAGACCCGCGGCATCGACCCGCATCCCGAGGAGGGGAAGGTAGCGATAGCTCTTGATCGACTGTGCGGGGACATTCGAGAGTTGCGTCAGCAACTGCTGCCCGACCTCGGCAATCGCCAGTTGCTGCAGCCTGGCCGCCTCTCCTCCACCACCCAACTGGGCCATGTCGAATGGGGCGCGCAGCCGCACCAACACCGACACCCGACCAACGGTGGCAACTTTCGCCCCCAACACGTCAAAGCGCGACTCGACGGAAGCGGGTCGATCCAACCGCGACCTCAGTGGTGCAGGCTCCTGGGGTGCGGCTGAAACCTCACTGAGCCAGACTACCAACAGCTGGATGCCCAGCATCGTCGCCGAAACCATCAGGAGAATGGGGAGGGGATTGGCCTTTCTGGGTCGAAGATGTAGTCTTCGACCCACTCCAGACCAGAGGTCGGCGCTCTTCGGCGTAGGATTCATACTCAACTTTCATCCCAAGGCGGGAGGCCCGCAGGCTTGGGCTTGTGTGTCCATTGACATTAGGGGGGGATGAACTCCCCCTCCCGAACCGATCGAGGCAACAACTCTCGGCTTCTTGTGTCTATTTCGCGAACTACGTATCTGGGGTTGTAGCATAGCCACGGCTCGCGAGCAAATCCCCTTCTATAAAGTTTGTTTTGACGCAGCCGCCCCCACAAAAGATAGGAACGCCCAGCCGGCAGAAAAGATCCAAACTTCCTGATCGACCTGCCTGAAGAGGGAGAAACGATGGAGGGATTTTGCTCCAGGGGCGAGGGGGCGATATAGTACGGATTATGAAGAATGAGAACATTTTATACGGGTTGATTGCGCTGTTGGTGGGCTTGATTATTGGGTATATCGGGTCGAACTACCTCAACGAACAGTACCGTCCTGCTTCCAGTTCCCCGGGGCAACGCGGAGCCGCGGTACAGGGGACCCCAAGCGCAGCCGCCGATGGCGCGAATTCCGGTGCCGGGCCCCAATCCGATGTCGCGGATATGATCCAGAAGGCACGGAATGAGCCGACCAATTTTGAGGCACAGATGGGAGCCGGAGGAATGTTCCGGGAGATCCAACGATTCGAGCAGGCCCTCGAATTCTATCAGCGCGCCATTGCGGCCCGGCCGACCGACGTCGAAGCGCTGACCCGGCTGGGAGATACCCTCTTCGACCTGCAACGATATGCCGAGGCAGAGGTCCCCTACCGTCGCGCGCTCGAGCAATCGCCCCGGAATGTCATCGTGCGGATGGACCTTGGACTGACCTACTTCCTGCGGCAGCCGCGGAATCTGGAGGCTGCCATCCGGGAGTTCCAGGAAGCCTTGCGCATCGACCCTCGCCACGAAAAGACGTTGCAAAACCTGACGGCTGCGCAAATCGAGAAGGGCGACCTCGCCGCCGCCAAAGAGTCCCTGCGTCAACTGATCGCGGTCAACCCTAACAACTCCGGGGTGACCACGTTCCAGCAGAAACTTGGGCTGACTCCCTGACGGTCACGACTCACGGCATCAATGAACTTCAGGGCTCCTATCTTCTCCTCGGTGATCTCTCTGTCGTGCAAGGATGTCTTCCGTTCAGACATTGGTTGCTTGTTGACGCTGTTCAATTCCCAATCTTCTTCGTAACTACTCACGGAGAAGAAGATCAGAAG
>JBMUAP010000471.1:0-3121 GCA_049454155.1 Blastocatellia bacterium | reverse complement strand
CGATCCTCGGAGCGAGAGAACCCGGGGCGCAAGGAAAATCGGGCGGGGAGTCGGCGATCCCGCCTCCGCCGTCCTACAGCGGAGCGCCGCGATTCCTCGATCCGGCAATTCTCGGGCAGATCAGCTCGCTCGAGCTGCTCGCGCGGGCGGTAGTCGAAGGGGTCATCTCCGGCCTGCACCGCTCTCCCTACACCGGCTTCTCGACGGAGTTTGCGGAGTATCGGCAGTATCTGCCGGGCGACGACCTGCGCTACCTCGACTGGAAGCTGCTCGGCCGGACAGATCGCTACTACATCCGGAAATACCGGGCCGACACCAATGCACAGTTGCACATCCTGATCGATGCGAGCCGGTCGATGAGCTACGGGTCTGGGGCCGTCACCAAACTGGCGTATGCCAAGTTCCTCGGTGCGACACTCGCCTACCTCGCCCACCGGCAGCAGGACGCGGTGGGATTGATCGCCTTCGACGAGGAGATTACGACCCACGTGCCCGCCCTCAACCGAACGGGCCACTTGCGGAGCCTCTTCGGGCAGATGGAGCAACTCGATCCTGGCCGCGAGACCCGGCTCTCGTCGATGCTCCACGCGGCGGCGGAACGCATCACACGGCGGGGGATCGTCATCGTTCTCTCCAACTTCTATGACGATCCGGAGGAGATCCTCGGGGCCCTGCAGCACCTTTGCTACAGGGGAAATGACGTGATCGTCTTCCACCTGCTCGACCGGAACGAGCGGGAGTTCCGTTTTCAAGACCCGGTGCTGCTCGAAGACGCGGAGACGCTCGAAAAGATGCACGTCATTCCGGAGGTGCTGGGAGAGGGCTATCGGGAGACGATCGAGCGGCACATCGCCAAGCTGCGGGACGGTGCCGCCCGCCACCGCATCGACTACACACTGGTCACCACTGACCAACCGCTGGATGGCGCCCTTTTGACGTTCCTCTCGCAGCGGGTCCGGCAGTAACAGGCGAAGAACCCGCCCGCGCGGCGAGTCCAGGTCGACACGATGTCTTTTCTGACACCTTTCTTCTTCGTGGGATTGGCGGCGGTTCTCGTACCGATTCTGATTCACTTGGTGCGACGCGCCCGCGCGCCCCGGGTCGAGTTTCCCTCGCTGATGTTTGTGCGGCAGATTCCGCAACGGACGATCCGCCGACGGCGGCTGCAGAACCTCCTGCTCCTGCTGCTGCGTTGCTTGGCACTGGCCGCGCTGGTCTTAGCCTTCGTTCGTCCCTACGTCAGTTGGGGAGTGGACGAGAGCCGTGCCCGGGGCCGGACGGCGATCCTGCTGCTCGACCGTTCGTTCAGCATGCGCGCGGGAGACGGCGCGCAGGGGCGATCCCGCTTCGCGCAAGCGGTCGAGGAGGCCCTCGCCGAAGTGGACCGCCTGACGGGGGAGGACGAGGTTGGCCTGGTCCTCTTCGACGACGGAGTGGAGGTGCGGGCCCGTCCCGGCAGAGGATCGAACGAGGATCGTGAAACTGCCCGGGCGGAGATCCGCAAGCTCCTGCAGGAGGCCGCGCCGGGAGATGGCGGAACGGACTTCGCGCAGGCGATCCGCAGCGCGGAGGCCTTGCTGCGCGAGTCAACCGCGGCGAAAAGACAGATCTTTCTCTACAGCGATCTGCAGGCGGCCGGCCTGCTCGCGACAGACCCGCCGGCCCCCCTCGCCCGTGGGATCGAGCTGCTGCCACGGATTGTTGGAGAGTCAGCGCTCCCGAACTTGGCCGTCAGCGGGTTGAGTGGGATCACCACGCTCTACCAGGCACGCTACGCCGATCCGCTGCGCGTCCGCCTGACCAACCATGGTGACGTGCCTGCCGAGCAGGTCCGCGTCGAATTTCTGCTCAACGAGCAGCCGGTGGAAGAACGCCAGGTCACGCTGCGCGCGCGGGAGACAGGATCGGTAACCTTCTCCGGGTTCAACCTCAACCCGGGAATCAACAGCTGCGCCATTCGGATCAGTGGATCGGCCGATCGATTGGCGGAGGACAACCGCTTTCTCTTCACGCTGCGAAGGGCAGTACCGATCGAGGCGCTCGTCATCGAGACGGCGACCCGCGGGCGAAGCGAGAGCTTCTATCTGCGCTACGCCCTGACGACGGGGGAGAACCTCCCGTTCCAGGTGACGGTCCGCACGGCTGGCACCATCGACGCCTCGACCCTCTCCCGCTACGGATTGATCATCGTCAACGACGCGCGGGTCTCCCCCACACTGGCAACCCAAATCCGGAATGCCGTCGATGCTGGAGCGGGGCTGATTCTGGCGACAGGTCCCCACGCCGAGCCATCCGCCTTCGCCGCTGCCTGGGGAGACGAGTTCCCCGTCCAGCTGCAGGGAACGGTCACACCCCGTGGCGGTGCCTTGACGCTGGGGGGCGGAATGCGGCGAGACCACCCCATCTTTGAACTTTTCGGTGACGGGGGGCCCTTGGCGAGTGGCCGCATCTTTGGCTACCATCGGGTGGCCGCGGCGGCAGAGGCGTCGGTGCTGGCCCGCTTCGACAGCGGCGATCCCGCGATCCTGGAATGGCCCCACGGACGCGGCCGGATGCTCCTGCTCGCGACGACCCTCGATGCCAGTTGGAACGACCTGCCCCTCCGGCCGGCCTACCTCCCCCTGGTGAGACAGATGACCCGCTACCTGGTCGAGCGCGAAGAGCGGCCTTGGCACCCGGTCGGCCCAGAGATCTCGCTGCCGGCGATGGCGAGCGACGAGAAGAGCCCTCCAGTGCTTGAACGACCCGACGGAGAACGAATTCGCAATCTGTCGCGCACCTCCGCAGGGGATTGGTTGGTGCGCCCACCCCAGGCTGGACTCTACCGACTGCGACGCGAGGACCGCGCCGATCCCTTTGCCGTCAACATCGCCCCCACAGAGAGCGATCTGCGGCAACTCGAGGTGGCCCCTTTCCTGGCGTCTTGGACGACAGAGGCCGGGGCGGCTTCGGCTGAGTCCACTTCCGGACCCAGCACGCTGACACGACGAGGACCGGCAGAACCAGCCGAATTGGAAGCGCGCCAACAGCTCTGGCTCTACCTGTTGGCAGCCGCGCTGCTGCTCTTCCTCTCGGAGGGAGTGGTCGCACGCCGGATCAGGATGGCCCGGGTCGTGTCTTG
>JBMUAP010000470.1:0-3123 GCA_049454155.1 Blastocatellia bacterium | reverse complement strand
CCTCTGTGGTGCAATCATCTCTTCCGTTCGATCGCTGATTGCTGGTTGGCCCAGTCCACTTTCTGATCTTCCTCTCCGTGAGTAGTTACCTTTCAGGTTAGATATCGATGCCATCGATCTGGGGGCCGGGGGGAGGTTGCGGTTTGACCATCGGAGCGGTCTGTCGTCGGCGCTCTTCGACCTTGGTCGGGTCGAAATAGCGCTGCCACTCGGCGGGTGCGTCGATCGTCTCCCCCCCGTGGCGCGTCAACCGTTCTCTCACTTCGCAGAGGACGGGCGTGTTGACCGCCACCCCGGAGACGATCACCTGCCCCCGTGTCAGCGCCGGCAGCTCGTCGAGCAGCCGCCGCCCGGCTCCTTCGACCGAAGAAGCGATCGTCTGCTGGTCGATCGGGTTGACGATCCGCATGATGAACTGCGTCATGCACTGCGAGAGGACGTCCTGGTCGAGCTTGCCCGGCCGCTGCGTGATCAGCCCGATCCCGACGCCAAACTTGCGCCCCTCGGCGAGGATCTGCCGCAGAATATCTGTCGAGACGACCCGCGCCCCCGCCGGGGCATAGCGGTGCGCCTCTTCCAGCAGGACGAAGACAGGGTAGGGGAGCCAAGACTCTTCTCCCTCCCGCCCGGCCCCCCGCACCGTCGCGACCCGCGCCTTGTTCGTCCGCCGCAGGAGCGCCCCGACGATCACTTGCTGCTCGTTCTCGTCGATGTCCGAGAGCTGCAACACCGTGCACTGCCCCGGCACGAAGAGCTCCCGCAGGTCGAGATGCTCGTGATCCGAGAAGATCCGGCTCTGCTCGAACCGCCGCCGCAGCCGCCACTCGAGCCCATCAAGAGTACTAAGGTGGTTTTCTGAATCTCCGTACCGCAATCCATGAATTTCGTCGAGCAGATCCTGAAAGCCCCACAAGCCGCGCTCCCCGCGCCCCTTGCTGTGGAGCAGCGCACGGTAGGCTTGGCTCAGAAACGTCCGCATCTTCTCGGTCATCTCTGGCAGCAGGTAGACCAGATCGGCCTCGGTCAGACTCGACAAGCGCACCTTGATCTTGTCCGGGGAGTAGAGCTTGACCTCGGGACGGTAGGAGCCTTCCGAGAAGGCCGGATGCTGATGAATCTCCTGCAGCGTTCCATACTCCCCGTGCGGATCGACGATGAGGACCGCCGCCCGGTTCCGCGCCGTCATCAGCTCCTCGACGAGCACGCCCGCCAAGTAGCTCTTCCCTGACCCGGTGCTCGCCAGCACGGCCAAATGCGTCGAGACGACCTCACGTACCGAGAGGACGATCGGCACCGCTCCGCTCGGACGCGTCAAGAGCGATCCGATGTGGGCCCCACCCGCATCTCCCAGACGCCGCGGCGAGAGGATCTTCGCGAGGATCTCGTTCGAGGCGAGGAAGATCGGCTGCCCCGGCTGCGGGGGAATCCGGGGATTGATGAAGTCCTGCAGCTTCTCGCTGAAGTACCCGATCGTCTCGACGGTGATCTCGAAGATCTCCCCCGCCTCTCCCTCCACCCCGAGCAGCCCCGCCATCTCTTGCGGCGGCGTCGCTGGATCGACCAGGAAACTGTCCGGCAGTCCGCGCACCAGCCGCCGCTCGATGATCGTTCCGATCATCTTCCACGCACCCTCTGCCTCCGGCACTACATAGTAGACAAATTCGCCGACCCGCGTCTGCCGGTTGTCGATGGTGATGAACCGGTATTCGTGCGGCTTCTCCCCCGGCCCTTTGACCGTCCCGATGCCTCGCTCTTCCATCGGCCTCCTCTCCTCTCCCGGGTCAGGCCTGCGCTTCCGGCTCGGCCGGTCCCTCGACCCGTGGGGGAGGCGGCACAACCTCGACCCGTTCCCGCGCCCCGTCCTTCCGCCGGACCCGCAAGACCGCAATCTTCGTCGAGTGGTTGAAGGGCGCCGGATCCGGCAGCGTCGACCTCATTCCCGCCCCTGGTCCAGGGAAGTCCGCTCCCACCGGGAGGCGCGTCTCGATGGTCATGTACCCATCCGCGCAGAGCCCCTCCAGCAGTCGCTGATACTCCGCCCCAGAGACATAGACCCCATTGTTGATCGCGACCAGGCACCCTCCGTCCGCCACCAGCGGCCGCACCTTGTTGATCAAGCGCGCGTAGTTCTTCTCGACATCGACCGTCCCCTTGGACGAGACCGCGAAGAAGGGCGGATCGAGGATGACACAGTCGAAGAGTTCTCCCGCCCGGATCAGCCGGCTCGTCACCGGCCAGAAGTCCCCCGCGATGAAATCTCCCCGGTCGATCGGAAATCCGTTGAGCGTGTACGACGCTTTCGCCTGGTTGAGCCACTCCCGTCGCAGGTCGAGGTGCACCACGCGCCCCGCTCCTCCCGCCTTTGCCGCCACTCCCAGGCTGCCCGTGTGCGCGAAGGTGTTGAGTACCCGCTGCCCCGCCATCCGCTCCCGCAACCACTCCCGCAGCACCCGCGTGTCGAGGTAGAGCCCCGCGTCCCCGCTCGCCTGCAGGTTGAGCGCATACCAGACCCCGTTCTCCCGCACCTTGCGGTCGATGGGACCCTCCATCAGCCAGATCCCTCGCCGCGCCGCCGGCGTCTTCCCGTGCCGCGCCTTCCAGAGGATCGCCCTCACCCACGGCAGCGCCTCCTGGTAGAACCCACCCGCAATCGCTGCCGCCCGCGCCCCTTCCAGCGGCGATTCATCATAGTCGTGCAGCACGATCGTTCGCCCGTAGAGGTCGACCGCAATCTCCGGCCACCCCTCCGTAAACCCGTGGAAGAGCCGGAAGGCCGACTCATGCCGCTCCTCGAAGAAGGTCGCTCTCGCCTCCACTGCTCGCCGCAAGAGCTCAATCCGCTCGTTTCGTTCCGTTTCGCTCCATTCTTGCATCCTGCCAGTGTCGCGGGAAATAGGTTGGAACGCAAGCGCCCTTGTGGAAGGGGGGGAAGAGGGGCGAGGAGCGAGGGAAGAGGGAAGAGGGAAGAGGCTCACGCGAAGCCGCGAAGACGCGAAGGGGGGAAGAGGAGGAGAGGGTTGAGGGGCTTGAAAGAGGGTGCTTGGTGTTTTCTTCTCCCTGAAAACTTTCGCGTCTTCGCGCCTTCGCGTGAGAAAAAACAACGAGGCCCGCACCGTGGAGAAG
>JBMUAP010000469.1:0-3136 GCA_049454155.1 Blastocatellia bacterium | reverse complement strand
CGCGAAGCGGAGACGGGCCACGTCCTCGCGCTGGCAGAACGTCCGGAGACACGGATTGGCGGGGTCGTTGCCGCGCTGCGACCAGAGTCGAAAGACTTTCCCAAGGAGTTGAAGCGCTGGATCGGCCACCCAGCGTTCAAAGGGGTTCGCCGTCTTCTCCAATCGGCCCCGGACGACCTGCCCCGCCAGCCGCTCTTTCGCCAGCATCTCGAACTGCTCGGTTCGCACGGCCTGACTTTCGACCTTTGCCTGCAGGCCCGTCAACTGCCTTTTACCGTTGAGTTGGTCAAGGCCTGTCCCGGCGTGCAGTTCATCCTCGACCACTGCGCCAATCCGGAAATCCGCACGGGGATCTCTGGGATGTGGCGGGACCAGATCGCCGAGTTGGCGAGTCTGCCCAACGTGGCGTGCAAGATCTCTGGCCTCGTCAATAATGGGGACTGGGAGCACTGGAAGACCGAGGACCTGCGACCGGCGGTGGAGTGGGTACTGGCCTGCTTTGGCTGGGACCGGGTCATGTTTGGCAGTGATTGGCCGGTCTGTACCGTGGCCTCATCGTTTCAGCGATGGGTCGAAGCCCTCGCGGAGCTGACGGCAACAGCCAGCGCCGAGAATCGCGCCAAGCTCTTCGTTGCCAATGCCCGGCGATTCTATCGTCTCTCTTCCCCCCCGCAATAGATGCTCCCTCACGGACAGGTGGGAGTCCTCCACCGGAGATGGGCCGCATGCCAACGGACCGGGTCATAGGCCTGGGAGGTGAGGGCTGGGTTGCGTGCCTCGAGGGTGCTCCCTGGAATGGTAAAGCGGTAGCGCGTCCTTCGCTCCCGGGAGACTTCCTGCTCAAATCGCTCGCGAAGGCCGGGCTGGTGGTAGACACGAAGCTGAAGGCAGAAGCCGGCGGACGACGGTGGAGAGAGGACATAATTGGGCACCAAGTCTGCCTCGAACTGGTAATCGACACCGGCCTGGTACGTGAACCTCCCCGTCAATAAAGGAGAAGGGGTGGCAGGGGAAAGCCCCTCGGGGAGTGGCGTAACGCGCAGGTGATGGAGTCGCATGGCAAGGGCGCCAGTCGAGGCAGGTGGCATCCGTTCTGGGTAGAGCTGGGGGAGGGGGCTATAGACGCCGGTTACCGGGAAGCGGAGGGTATAGCGAAGCCGGACGCCAATTTCGGTGCCGCCCTCACCTGGAAGCGGGCCGTCAGACCACGTGAGAATCTGCGCCCGGACAAGGGTCTGCTCACCGAAACGGGCCGTGCCAGCCAGTTCGAGGAGAAGTGGATCCTTCTGGGAGTCGAGATCCGGTGTGGTCAGCGGGTCAGTGGGCTGTACCATCGGAAAGAGAACCCGCTGAAAAGGCTTCCCAGAGAGGTCGATGCCAGTGGCACGAACCCGGAAGGGGCGATCCGGGACCTCGAGAAGGGCGAGCAGCCCCGTCAAACTCGAGAGGTCGTTCTGCCGAAATGCGAGCGGAGCGATCACTTGGCCCTGCCCATCGACCAATTGAAGATCGAGCCGGTCCATTTGAAAGCCTGAGAGGTAGACCTGCAGACGATAGCGGCGACCTCTCCCCACGGTGACCCGGTTGAGTGGGTGCATGCCGGTGGGGGTCACCAAGTAGCCACAGCAGAAGTAGAGTTCGCCTTGGACGAGCACAGCGAACGTGTAGGCCCCTTCCCCCTCCAAACGGACCTTCCAGGAACCGGGGCGCGGATCCCACAACAGGAGCGAGCGGCGACCGGCCACCTCCTGGGCTTGGACCGGGGGAAGAGCAGGATCGAGGGGACGCCCAACCGCGTCAAGGACGGTCATCTGTACTGAACCAGTATACCGGAGAACGAACTCAAGGCGGAGGATGCCAGGTTCGAGAGGCAGAAGAATCTCCCGGGTACGCCCTTCCGCGAGTTCCCCCGAGAGGATCGTGATGTACTGCGATTGGGGATCTTCTTCGAGATCGGTGGCTGGGAAAGGGCTCCCGGCGTGGCTCTGACCGGGAAGCAAGGAAAGAATCGCTAGCCCCAACCAGAGGAATGGGAAGAGGCACCGCTTCCCGCTTCCCGAGGTCATCCCCGTCTGTGGTCTCATTGGGTCCAAGACCACGGATGTAGTCCATTGGCCGTCTACCATCCGATTCTCCATCACTCGCCTCCCTCTGATGCGACCCGCACCGCGCCGGCCGCCTTCACCAATCCCCTGCCCGACGATGTCCAAGTGGGCGACCGGAGAGTGGACAGTTGAGCATCATACCCTGCGAAGGAGGAGGAGGAAACCGGGCGGGAGCGTGTGGCCAACTGCTTCGGAAATCGAGGCGGGAATCGACCAGCGGCGAGAGGTGCTTGACAGAAGTTGGCTGAAAGGCTAGGATCCTGTTTCTTTGCGGATGTGGCGGAACTGGTAGACGCGCAGCGCTCAGGACGCTGTGAAAGCAATTTCGTGGAGGTTCGAGTCCTCTCATCCGCATCAAAGAATTCACTTTTCCTCGTCGACGATCCAATCAAATCGGACAGGCAGTCAGGCAAGGGAGGGGTTCTTCCCCTTGCCGACCCTGAGCAGACCTGGCGGTAGGTTCAGACATTCCCCATGACATCATCGGTTGAACAGGCGGGCGAATCCCCGTACGCGGCGTTGCGGGAGCGCCCTTTTCTCTCCTTTCTGCTGGGTCACATTCTATCTGTGTTGGGCGTGCAGATGCAGACCGTGGCAGTGGGATGGGAGTTGTACGAGCGGACAAACTCGGCGTGGTCCCTGGGGCTGGTTGGGTTGATCATGGCGGGGCCGATGATCGGGCTGGCGCCGATCGCGGGACAGACCGCCGATCGGATGGAGCGGCGGCGACTGCTGATCATCGCTTCGTGGGTCGCCGTTGCCAGCTCGCTTGGACTGGCCCTGGCCTCTGCGGCAGGGAGTGGGCAGGAGGGGAGCAGTGGAGTGGGCTGGATCTACTTCTGCCTGTTGGGGAGTGGGTTGGCGCGGGCATTTCAAGGACCGGCACGTTCCTCCCTTATGCCATTGCTGGTGCCCCGCCCTCTCTTCAGCAACGCGGTGACCTGGGCGGTCAGTGGGTTCGAGATGGCCTCGATGATCGGTCCAGCCCTCGGAGGAATCCTCATTGCGGCCTTGGGAGGGGCACAATGGGT
>JBMUAP010000468.1:0-3153 GCA_049454155.1 Blastocatellia bacterium | reverse complement strand
GAGCGCAAAAGCCCTCCCCGCGCAGCATCGACGCCAAGTGAATAGGTGAATAGGAGAATAGGACCTATCGGGCCTGTTGGGCCTGTTGGTCCTATCCGTCCTGGATCTCCTATCCTTCCTATCCGAGAGGAGTGATCCTACCAGTGGCTGCCTTACAGTATTACGGAACCGGTCGTCGCAAAAGTGCAACCGCTCGCGTCTATCTGCGCGAAGGAAGCGGTCAGTTCAAGGTCAACCGTGCCCCGATTGACGACTATTTTAAGAACGAGACGCTGCGGATGATCATCCGGCAACCGCTCCAGCTGACCGAGACGCTCGCCAAGTTCGACGTTCTGGTCAACGTGGCGGGTGGTGGAAGCGCCGGCCAAGCTGGCGCCGTCCGTCACGGCATCGCCCGGGCCCTTTGCGAGTTCAATGGCGAACTGCGCAAGAAGCTCAAAAAGGCCGGACTCTTGACCCGCGACCCGCGTGCCAAGGAGCGCAAGAAGTACGGCCAGAAGGGTGCCCGTAAGCGCTTCCAGTTCTCCAAGCGCTAGAAGAATACGGACCACAGAAGAGAGGGGGGGCGATCCCCCTCTCTTCTCTTCAGGTCCTATCCCATTGCCCGCTCTCCTCCTGGTGCTGCTGGAGGGGCTCTCCCGGCCCTGTTTGATCGCAGCCGCTTGAGAGTGGGTGAGTACATCAACCAGGCGCGAAGACGCACGGTCGTTCACCAAGGTCGAACAGTGCCGAATCGTTCTTCGCCAAGCCACCGGAGGTTTCTCTTGGCTACTGTTACCATGAAAGAGCTGCTCGAAGCTGGCGTTCACTTTGGCCATCAGGTCAGACGCTGGAATCCAAAGATGAAGGAGTTCATCTTTGGCGAGCGCAATGGAATCTATATCATCGATCTCCAGAAGACGCAGCGAATGTTCAAGGAGGCGATGAAATTCCTGACGACGATCACGTCGGAAGGAACGAATCGCACCGTCCTCTTTGTCGGTACCAAGCGACAAGCGATGGATGCAATTCGCGATGAGGCACTTCGCTGCAATCAGTTCTACATCAATCAGCGTTGGCTCGGCGGCCTGCTCACCAACTTCCAAACGATTCAAAAATCGATCAAGCGATTCAAAGAGATCGAGGCCATGCAGGCAGATGGTCGGATCGAGCAATATGCCAAGAAGGAACGGCTGCAGATCGAGCGCGAGCGCCAAGCGCTCGAAAAGAACCTCTCCGGGATCAAGGAGATGAAGCGTCTGCCGGATGCCATCTTCATCATCGACACCAATAAGGAAGAGATTGCCGTCAAAGAGGCCAATCGCTTGGGCATCCCCGTCGTCGCGGTTGTTGACACGAACTGCACCCCGGAAGGCGTACGGTTCGTCATTCCGGGAAATGACGATGCCCTGCGTGCCGTGAGGCTCTTAGCCTCCAGAATTGCCGACGCGATCCTGGAAGGGCAGCAGATGGCCCAACAGAAAGAGGGAGAGGAAGCGACGGCCGCAGCTGAGCAGGCCAAGATCTCGGGGATGACCGGCGAGGCCAATCGCGGAGCACGGGATCGGGATCGTGGAAGCCGTGACCGGAGCAGTCGGGATCGGGATCGGAACCGGCCCGGGGATCGGGATCGCCGTCCTCCCCGCTTCGAGCGGCCCACGCCCGCGCCCAGTTCTACCGGCAGTGCCAGCGCCCCTGCCCCGTCGGTGGAAACGGCCAGTGCCGCCCCGGCAGCTCCCCAGGAGTCTGCCTCAGAAACAGAGTAGCCGGGTCCGCCCGAATCGCGGGGAAGACAATTCCCTCAATT
Organism: Blastocatellia bacterium; assembly: GCA_049454155.1. Classification (GTDB taxonomy): domain Bacteria; phylum Acidobacteriota; class Blastocatellia; order RBC074; family RBC074; genus CAIOZW01. The sequence continues at coordinate 1,367 of JBMUAP010000468.1, read as the reverse complement.
CGAGCAGTGGGATCCCGCCACCTTGCGAAAACGGCGCAGCCACGCTCCCCAACCGCGGCTGCGCCGTTTCCTGCAAAGTAGGGAACCTTTCCCTGTGGATCTCGGCTCGCGAGGCACCAGGGATCTCGTTCATGGTTGTTGTCGAGAGAGTCGTGGCAACTGCCCAACAGTATGGATTATCGCTCTCAGGTGAAGAAGAAGAGGAGAAGGGTATGGCAATCACATCTGAAATGGTTCGCAATCTGCGTGAGAAGACTGGCGCAGGAATGATGGAGTGCAAGAAAGCGCTGACGGAGGCCAACGGCAACGAGGAGGCGGCGATCGAACTCTTGCGGAAGTCCGGGCTGGCCAGCGCCAAGAAGCGGGAAGGGCGAATTGCCGCCGAGGGAGTGGTCGGGTCCTACATTCACATGGGCGGCAAAGTGGGCGTCTTGATCGAGGTCAACTGTGAGACAGACTTCGTTGCCCGCTCCGAAGACTTCCAGAAGTTCGTGCGCGACCTTGCCATGCACATCTGCGCCTCCGAGCCCCAGTATGTCACGCGGGAAGAGGTCCCTGCAGAGGTGATCGAAAAGGAGAAGGCCATCGCGCTCGGCCAGGCACAAGCGGACCCCAAGAACGCCAACAAGCCAGCCAACATCATCGAAAAGATGGTGCAGGGGCGCATTGAGAAGTTCTTCACCGATGCGGTCCTGCTGCAGCAGCCCTTTGTCAAGGATCAGAGCCTGACGGTCGCGGAAGTGGTCTCGCAGATCACGGCCAAGACGGGGGAGAAGGTCAGCGTCCGTCGGTTCGCCCGCTACAAGATGGGAGAAGGACTGGAGAAGCGCTCCGAAGATTTCGCCTCTGAAGTAGCCGCGGCCATTCAGTAACCCAACGAAAGTGGACGTGGGTCGCCCTCGTCCCATCTCATCCGACCGGGAGGGTGTGATTGCCCTGCCCCTCCCGGTCTCAATTCTTTGAGTACCCCCCAGTGACCGAAACATCGACAGATTTGCCGCGACAGTACCGCCGAATCCTGCTCAAGCTGAGTGGGGAGGCGTTAATGGGTGAGGTCGGCTACGGGATCGACCCCCAAGTTGTCCAGCGGATTGCGACGGAGATCCAGGAGGTCCACGCCCTCGGGGTCGAGATTGCCCTCGTGGTGGGCGGAGGCAATATTTTCCGCGGGATCAAGGCGAGTGCCAAGGGGATGGACCGGGCCTCTGCCGACTACATGGGCATGCTGGCGACGGTGATGAACGCGCTGGCCCTCCAGGATGCTCTCGAAAAACGTGGGGTCTACACTCGCGTCGTCTCCGCGATCGAGATGCGGGAGGTGGCGGAGCCCTTCATCCGGCGTCGTGCCATTCGCCACCTCGAGAAGG
>JBMUAP010000467.1:0-3153 GCA_049454155.1 Blastocatellia bacterium | reverse complement strand
CATCGACGAGGACGTGGGCATAGCGGGTGAAGTCCCCGCCTTCGACGGCGAGACGGGCTTGGTGGATGGCCCCCTCGAAGGTGAGCAGGTTCCGCTTCTTGAGGGCGCGGTTGAAGGTGCGGAAGATCTGCCACGCGGCGCGGCGCTGATCCCGGTTGAGGCGTGGCCGGGCACTGCGGAGTGCGGTCAGGTACTGTTCCTCCTCGTCCAAGCCGTTCGGTTCGACGATCAGCTCGTACTCAAGCCGCAGCTCGGCGGGAGAGAGGGGCAGGGAGTCGGTGGGCAGCCCGGCGAGGGTCGCCTCCCAGACCAGCCCGAGCTCGTCCTCATCGGCGATGCGCCCCTTCCAGGCCTCGCGGCCGGAGTGGCCGGCGCGGCTGCAGATGGTCCGGGCGAGCGCGTGGAGGTTGGTCACCTCGATGCGTGTCGCCGCCTCTGGATCGAGACGCCGCAGCAGGTGGCGGATGGTGATCGAGAGGTTGGTCGTGAAGGTGGTGACGAGAAGGCGGGAGGCCGGGTCGGTCAGCCGCCGCGCGAGCCGCACGGCGCGGTGCAAGAGGGCGACCGTCTTGCCGGTGCCGGCCGCGCCGGTGATGCTCATCGCTCCGCGGGTCTGCCAGTCGACCAGCCGGCGCTGGCAGGGATGCAGGAAGAGCCGCCATTCGTCGAGTGAGCTGGCAAGAATCCGCTTCAGCTCATCGCGCCCCTCGATCAGCACGAGGTCGTAGTTGGGCGCTTCGGCGATATGGGTGAAGTCCCCGGTGCTGGTCGGTGGCGTCACGGTCGGTCCATCGTCGACGCCGAGCATCTCGCGCAGTGCCTCATCGAGCGACATCCCGGCGGCGAGGCCATAGAGCAGGTCGCGGCAGCCGGCGGGCAGGTAGTCGCCGAGGGCGTCGAGTGCCTCATCGGAGCGGATCGAGCGGACCGCCGGGATGAGTGGCCGCGGCACACCGGCCAGGAAGAGCTCCTCGTCGCTGAAGCGATCGAGTGGATAGGGCGGCGGGGCCACGTCTGTCGCTGTCCAGTCTGATGCCACCGGATCGGGCGTCTGCGCCGTTACCTCCTCGACATTGAAGATCTGGAAGACACCGGTGCTCTCGTGTACCTCGAAGCGCCGGTTCCGCGCCCAGGCATAGGCGTCATCGTGCGGAGCGATGTGGACCAGCAGGTAGTTGTCCCCCTTCTCCGGGGCGATGACGATCGCACGGTACCCGTCCGGCAGCTTGGTGATCCCGCGGACCTTCGGGTCGAGCATCGATTCGGTCACCGGATGCATGCCGATCGCCGGTGCGAAGGGGTCCTCCTGAAACTCCTCGATCAGCTCGCTGATCCGTTTCTGGACCTTCGCCGGCAGTTTCGGGTAGTTCTTGAGGATATTGCGATGAACCATCAGACGGGCCATGGATGTCTATGCCTTTCCCAAAGATTCGATGAGGTCAGAGGAGAGGTCGTCCGGGGTCGCGACGCGCCAGCCACGCCGCTGCCACTCGACGGCGAGGGTCGCCTGCTCGCCGGCGAGGATGGCGACCGGCGGAACAGCCTCTGGCCAAGCCAGTTCGGCGAAGGCCTCTTCGTCGATCCCTTCGAGGTAATGCTCGACGAGTGGCAGCGGGACGCCACGCGCCGCCAGCTCGCGCGTCAAAGGGCGCAATGACGCTGCCACGCCGGCCAGCAGCGACTCCCAGGCGGGGGGAATGACCGTCGCGGGTGCGAGGTCGAGCTCGGGGGCAGTCCCAGCGGCGACCTCCGAAGTGGTGGCGATGCCAAACCGCTCCCGGAACTGAAAGAGGTTGAGCGTCGCCAGGAAACGTCGCCAACGCCGCCGGAAATCGCCTTTGGCGACCTCGTCCGGCTGGTCAGCGAGCCGCCCCAGAATGGTCAGCCGCTGGTGAGCACCACGCAGCGCGTCGGCCGAGGGCTGGCAGGTGATCAGATCCCCGTCCGGATGGACTGTGTCGAAGTAGATCCATTCGGCTCCACCGTGGGTGGGTGGTTTGGGGAATGGGCCACCGGATTGCCAAACGGCGACGGCCCGTTGCAGATCCTCCCCGACGACCGTGCGGATGCCGGCCGTCTGACGCAGCGGCAGCGCGACCAGCAGCGTCGCGATGTCGGACCACCCGGTCGCGTGCGGTGCGGCGAGATAGGCCTGAAGCTGCTCCATCCCATTGCCGAGCGCAGCGTTGAGGTCGGGCCGCCGCAAGCTGGGCGGCAGATTGTCGCGCAGCAGCTTGACGAAGGCCTCGTGAGTAAAGAATGGCCCACCCGCCGCCGGATCGAGATCGTCCCAGGTGAGGCTCCAGACCCGGTAGCGGCCACTTTCGAGAATCGCGCGCCGTTTCTGCACGTCATCGGCGAGCCGGTTGTGTGGGTGGCAGTGAAACTCGAAGCCATCGGTGAAGATCGCCAGCGGCAGGATGGCTTCGTCATCGGCGCGGAGGATGAAGTCGGGTCGGCACTGGATGGCGACCCCGTGCGCCTGGTGGAGCACCGGCTGCGGTTCCAGTTCCCAGACACGCTCGCTGCCCCTCCCGGCGATACCTGGCCCGGCGGGAAGCGTCAAGCGATAGCCGGCGCGACCACGGATGATCGCCTGTTCCCACGTCCCGTGCTGGCTCTCGACGTATTCGCGCAGTCGGTCGACAAAGCGCTTCTCTAGCTGGCTCTCGAAGAGGGCCGTCGAGCGCAGTTGATCGAGCGCCTCGCGCGGTTGCCGTTGCTCGCCGGCGCTGAGCAGTCGGCCAAGCAGGACGATTGCCCGCTCGCGGCTGATGCGATTCGAGTTGTGCTGGCGACGATAGGTCCGCAGGCAGCGGTAGCAGCCGTCGGTGTCGGGTCGGTCGGGTTGCGGCTGCACTTGGCGACAGACGCAGGTCTCGAGCGCGCTCTTCGCCCGGCGCAGGATGTCGAGGATTCCGGCCCCCTCGCGGTCGCGGTCATCCCGCTCCTGGTAGAGGGTCTTGAGGTAGCCCGTCCCGCCCGGCACCGCGTCCATCAGGACGAGATAGTAGCGGGGCAGGCGCGTCGCTGGATCGGGCATGGCGTGGGGCAGGACCAAGAGGTGATCGGGATCTCCCTCGAAGCGGAGCCGCAGCCCGAGGACGATTGCGGCGGCCAGCGTCTCGAGGTCGGCGGCATCGGCGATCGGCA
>JBMUAP010000466.1:0-3155 GCA_049454155.1 Blastocatellia bacterium | reverse complement strand
CCCAACATTTGTGGCCGGAATGGAGCCCGTCACAGCACCCAAGTCGGTGGATGCCGCGGCCGCGACCGTGGCCAAGCCCGCCGATTCAGGCCCGGTGGCGGTTCCCGAACCATCGGAGAAGGCCATTCGCTACCACCGCGGCGGGCTCTGGATCTGGCTCTTTCAAATGGCCTTGGGCTTGCTCCTGCCGGCGTTCTTCCTCTTCACGGGCCTCTCTGCCCGCATCCGTGACTTGGCGCAACAGCTCGGACGGCGCTGGTTCTTCACCATCGCCATCTACATCGCCCTCTTCTCGCTCCTCTCGGCGGTCGTCGAGCTGCCGATCAGCTACTACACCGACTTTGTCCGCGAACACCAGTACGGACTCTCCAATCAGACCTTCGGCAAGTGGCTCAAGGACTCGCTGCTCAGTCTCGGGATCGGAATCCTCATCTCGGCCCTCTTCCTGTGGGTGCCCTACCTGCTGCTCAAGCGGAGCCCACGGCGCTGGTGGCTCTACACCAGCCTGCTGGCCATCCCCTTTCTGCTGCTGCTGATCCTCGTCCAGCCGATCTGGATCGATCCGCTCTTCAACAAGTTCGGGCCAATGGAGAACAAGGCACTCGAGACCCGTATTCTTGACCTCGCCGAGCAGGCCGGAATCGAAGGCGGCCGCGTCTTCCAAGTCGACAAGAGCGCCGACACCAATGCCCTCAACGCCTATGTCACCGGCTTCGGTCAGACGAAACGGATCGTCCTCTGGGATACGACCATCGCCCGACTCTCCGAAGAGGAGCTGCTCTACGTCATGGGCCACGAGATGGGCCACTATGTCTTGGGTCATATCTGGAAGCTGATCGGCTTCATCGCGATGCTGATCTTGGTCACCCTCTACCTCATCTACCGGACCTCCGGCTGGATGATCGCCCGGTATCGCCAGCGCTTCGGCTTCGATTCCCTGGCCGACATTGCGTCACTTCCGCTCTTGATCCTGCTCTTCAGCGGCTTCTTCCTGGTCGCTCAGCCGATCATGTTGGCCTTCAACCGCTCGGTCGAGCTGGATGCCGACCGCTTCGGCCTCGAGATCACCCGTGACAATCGCAGTGCCGCCAATGCCTTCGTCAAGCTCCAGGAGGACAACTTGGCCATCCCCCGGCCCCATTGGCTCGAGAAGATCTGGCGTGCCAGTCATCCTCCGCTTGGTGAGCGGATCGACTTCTGCAATGACTACCGCCCGTGGGAAAAAGGCGAGCCACTCCAGTACAGTCATCTCTTCCGCAAAGCTGAGTGAGTCACATTGGCATTCAAACGGGAGACCAGACGAGCCCTTCTTCTCGCGGCGAGTGGAGTCGCACAGACCGATGGGCCCCTCTCTCGAACGGGAAGATTTGAGCAGGAAGCGGGATGTCAGCGCCAGACGAACGAGCGAAAACCCCGCCCCCCCCTGAAGCAAACCGGCCCAGAGGGGTGGAGGGGTGGAGGGGTGGAGGCAGGGTGAGAAGTGGAGGGAGAGCTCAGACTGGGCGCTTATCGCGGAGCGCCAGGAAGTAGAGACCTGCACCAACAAAGGGAACGAGGACAATGACGACCAGGACGACCTTCGTCGCCCAGTCCCGCGCCGAGCGGAAGATGTCGATGACGGCCGCCAGTGTCAGACACAAAGAGAGAAACCATAAAAGATTCCGCACAACCCCTCCCCTCTCCAGGATCAGCCTCCCAGCCGCGAGCGAACCAACTGGTTGACCACTTTTCCGTCGACCGTCTCGCCCGCCAACTTGGCCATGACCGCCTTCATGACCGCTCCCATCTGCTTGAGATCGGATGCTCCCAACTCGGCGATCGACTCATCAACGATCTTCGCCACGGTTGCCTCGTCGAGCGCCGTGGGCAGATAGGCCTCGATGAGGGCAATCTCTCCCTCCTCTTTCTGAGCCAACTCCTCCCGGCCCGCCTGCCGATATTGCTCGACGCTGTCCCGGCGCTGCTTGACCAGTGATTGCAGCACTTTGATGGCTTCCGCATCCTCCAACGAGGCCATCTTCTCAATCTCGCGATTCTTCAATGCCGTCTTGACCATCCGAAGCACAGAGAGCCGTTCCGCCTCCCGGTTCTTCATCGCCTCTTTGAGATCCTCATTGATCTTGTCTAAAAAAGTCATCTTTCCTCCTCTTGCCGGCCCCTTGTCTTACGCAGGAACCACCGACGTTCGCCAGCATGGCCCTTCGCCGTTGGGGCCTTCCGCTCGATACCCCCACCAGCCCCCACCCTTCCCGTTGGCAAACGGTCTTCCCAACCAAGTTTTCGTTATAGGCCGCTGGGGCTGGCACTGTCAAACCTTGGCCAACCCGTCCGAAAGGGCGACGGTCTGCCCTTGTTGCTTCCCTCACAGAAATTTGTTAGCCTCTGAAACTTGGATCCCAGAAGAGCCTGCCTCTTGCGAAAGTGGCGGAACTGGTAGACGCACCAGACTTAGGATCTGGCGCCTGACCGGCGTGGGGGTTCGAGTCCCCCCTTTCGCATTGCCAATCTTCCGGTATTCCCCAATTCTCCCTTCCATCTGCTGATGTCCCGATGAGTCGATCATCGCCCCGTCAGCGGTTGGTTGAATGGCCTGTGCCGCCGGGCCCGGCCGCTTCTGCCGAAGGAGCAAGTCGACGTGAGAGGCATTTCTGGGACCTCCTGGCCACCCAGAAGACTCGGCACCTGACTTGGCATCTTCGGATTGATCGGCCCTCGGCTGGAGTGAGTTCAACAGAAAGGCGAAGATACTTTGAAACTCGAAGTTGCGGTGATCGACATCTCCCCCACCCGGAAAGAATTGTCCATCGAGGTCGGCGCCGATGCCGTCCGGGCGGAGTACGAAAAGGCCTATGAGGCCTATTCCAGACACGCCCAGGTTCCTGGTTTTCGTCCGGGTCGTGTGCCTCGCAGTGTCCTTCGTCAACGATTCAGCAAGGAGGTCAAGGGAGAGGTCCTCTCCCAACTGGTCCCCCACGCCCTCTCACACGCGATCTCCGACCATAAGATTCACGCGGTGGGAGAGCCCTCGATCTCGATGGAGGAGATCTCCCTCGTCGAAGGAGAGCCGCTGCGATTCAAGGCGGGATTCGACATCATTCCTTCTTTCGAACTGGGCACCTATCAGGGAATTCCTGTGACCCGGCGCGTCGTGCAGG
>JBMUAP010000465.1:0-3156 GCA_049454155.1 Blastocatellia bacterium | reverse complement strand
TGATCTATCGCACCGTCGACGAGAAGTGGGAGGCGGTCGCCGAGGAGATCCAAGCGCTGCATGAAGAGGGAAAACCGATCCTGGTCGGCACCATCTCGGTCGAAAACTCCGAGATCATCGCGACGCGATTGAAGGCGCTCGGCATTCGGCACAACGTCCTCAATGCCAAACCGGAGAACGCAGGACGCGAAGCCGAGATCGTTGCGCAGGCTGGACGCAAGGGCGCCGTCACGATCGCCACCAACATGGCTGGTCGCGGAACGGACATTCTGCTGGGTGGAAACCCGGAATTCCTTGCCCGCGAATATCTCAAGAAGCAACAGATCAATCCCGACGAGGCCTCCCCCGAGCAACTCGCTCAAGCGCTGGAGATGACCAAACCCCAGACAGCCGCCGAGCACGACGAAGTTGTTGCACTCGGAGGGCTCCAGATCATCGGAACCGAGCGCCACGAGTCCCGCCGAATTGACAATCAGCTGCGAGGCCGTGCCGGACGTCAGGGAGACCCCGGATCTTCCCGTTTCTTCCTCTCCTTGGAAGACGATCTGATGCGCATCTTTGCCGGCGACCGGGTCAAGGCGATCATGCAACGGCTCGGCATGGAGAAGGGCGTGGCCATCGAGTCGAAGCTGGTCAGCAAGCGGATCGAGGCGGCCCAGAAGAATGTCGAAGCGCACAACTTCACCACCCGCAAGCACCTGCTCGAATATGACGACGTCATGAACAAGCAGCGGTCGACGATCTACAGTGTCCGGCGTCGCCTGCTCGAACAGACAGATCACCGCGAAGAGATCCAAACGATCTCCAACGCCGTGCTCGACATGCTGCTTGACGATTTTCTCAGCTTGGACGAAATGCCGGACCAGTGGGATTTCAAGGGCTTTCGGATCGAGATTTTCCTCCAGTTTGGGATCGAGCCCGCCAGCTTGCCAATCGATTTCGATCAGCTCGAACGTCACGAGATCGAAGAACAGGTTCGTGCTGCCATCGCCAAGAACTACCAGGAAAAGGAGGAGCGGGTCGGCGCCGAGGCCCTGCGCTATTACGAGCGCATCATTCGCCTCAACATCGTCGATAACCAATGGAAAGATCACCTGCAGGCCATCGACCACCTCAAAGAATGGATCAACCAGATGGGGTATGCCCAGAAGGATCCGTTGGTCGAGTACAAGAAGCAGTCGTTCGATCTCTTTGAACAGATGCTCGACCGCATCGATCTGGAAACCATTCGCGCCCTGCATCATCTCCAGGTCACGGCGGAGCAACCGCCCGAACAGCGGCTCCAACGTCGCCCCCGGCGTGGACAGATCACCTTTACCAAGGCCAATGCCACTGCGGCGGCCGCGGGAGAAGAGGAAGGGCGCCCCCGAACCGTTGTCAAAACGGAGCCCAAGGTGGGGCGGAACGATCCTTGCTTCTGCGGATCCGGCAAGAAGTTCAAGAAGTGTCACGGCAGCGAGATGTAAGTTCTTCTTCCCCCTTTCACTGCAGGAGGTTTGCCAATGTTCGTTCTGCTTGGAACTGCTCTCTTCGGCCTGCTGGTAGGAATGATCGCGAAGTTCCTCCTGCCGGGAAAGGACCCGGGAGGGATCATCGTCACGATGCTTCTCGGGATCGCTGGCGCGTTTGTGGGAAGCTGGATCGGGAGACGGTTCTTTGAGTACGCTCCCGGGGAGCGTGCTGGGTGGCTCCTCTCGATCGCTGGGGCGATCCTGCTCCTGCTCGCTTACCGGATGCTCTTTGGATCTGCTTCTTCCAAACGCTCGTAAGACGCCCGAGGGTTGGAAATCCACGCGGTGCGAGTTGAGTGATGGCCGTGGCTGGTGTACAATAACTTTGTTTTGGCAGGCACCCGTAGCTCAGCTGGATAGAGCGTCAGCCTCCGGAGCTGAAGGTCCCGCGTTCGAATCGCGGCGGGTGTACTTGACAACTCCCCTCAACATCCTCTGTTTCGAATGAGTGTTTCGAATGAGGCACGAGGCTCATCGTTGAGCCCGGAGGGGATGTCGATCAGAACTCCTTCACAAATGGGACAGGGAATCTCCACCGAGACCCTGTCCCATTCTTTCTTTCGTCTCCCACTTTTAGCTCGCTTTCTGAGTCGCTTGCCTTCTGGGAGTAACCTCGAGAAGTATTTCCGTTTCAGCTCTCTGCGAAAGGTCCGGATGGTCGGGTGTGAGAGGTGTGGGGTGGGGTTGAAGCTGATAAGCAGGGGGGCTTCTCTTCGCCATCGAAGAATTGTCAAGCTGGCGTTATAGAGGACTGTCATCAACCGAAGAATTCGGTCATCAGGAATCGAGAGCAGAATGCCAACGGTCAACGCAATCGGAGCGGCCGAGGTGACGATGGCGAGTGTAGAGCTGCTTGCCATCTCTCCCACCGCTTCCCACGCAGCTTGGACGCGCTGACGAAAGGCGGGCCACGTCTCCGTTCCATCGGGGAGAGGATAGCGGTCTTCGATCCAGGCTTCAATGATGGCACGGTCACAGCGCCCGATGGCACCCCGCGTCGCGTGTGGATCGGCAGCCCTTTCTCGCCTCATTTCAACCCAATCCGCAGCGAATGTCGGCGAAGCTGCCGCAAGGATTGGGCCGAGTTGATGATAGACGCGAAAGAGATCGAACTCATTCCACCGGGAATCGACCTCGACCCGAGCTCCCAGCGACTCTTCCCGATCGAACTCCTCGACGAGGCAACGTGCCGTCTCCTGTTGTCGACGCAACCCACCAGCGATCACCCGTTCGACGCCTTGCCCCGCTGGGTCCCCCTGTTGCTTCAAGTATCTTCCCAACAGTCTGGCCTGCTCCATTCCCAGAGGGGAAAGACGATCATAGTCCTCCGCCGGTCCCGCTTGCCCGTGACGAATGAGATAGACCGTGGTCATCTCCTCTCCTTCCCCATTTTTGAATGGCCGATCATTCCTTCCTGCTGATCGAATCTCCGCTACTTGATCCGTTCATCGGCCCGCCGATCGAGCCAACGAGGCATGATAAAGCATAAGAAAACAGGGGCAGTTCCCTACCCCTGTCGGCTTACAAAACATCGATGGATGAAGGGCTGATTCCGCATCAGCCGAAGACTAGCTCGCCTTCTTGGCTGGAGCCTTCTTGGCTGGCGCGGCCTTCTTGGCTGGCGCGGCCTTCTTGGCTGGCGCGG
>JBMUAP010000464.1:0-3163 GCA_049454155.1 Blastocatellia bacterium | reverse complement strand
TCAGACAGTGCAGTCACTGACAACCGTCCGGTGGCCTTGGTCATCAGATCGCTGGCAGGCACGTCACAACGAAGGAAGAAGAACCCTTATGGCCCTCGCAACCAGGGAGCACCCCGAGACTGGAGAACTGGAAGTACTGGTCGACGGAGAGTGGACCCCGTTTCAGGATTACAGACAGCGGCAGATCGATACTGCCTACCTCAACTCCATTCGCTTTCTGCGCGATCGGCTGGGCGAACAGGCCGCCCAGGAGATGACCTTGCCAGAAGAGAAGCCCCACTCGTTGACCGTCCGGGAGGAACCATGATCCGACCTTGCCACCTGCCATCTGCTGACCTGACCGACGTGCGGAGGCCTGGAATGGCCGCCTCGTCGATCGCCGTTGACCCACACCCGACCTGCTCGCCAGTCGGGCACGGGATCCTGGGGAGCCGGATCCTGGTTAGCTGCCTCCTGCTGGCGCTGTTAATCGCGGGAGCGGGGGCGGGAGCGAGGGAGGTCAGGGCGGCCGAGCCAGAAGCGCTGACCGACCGAAGGCTCTCGGAGATCCGCCACCTTGATCTGCGCTACCCTCCCCGTTGGCCCTCGGATCGCTCCGCATGGGAGCGACGCGCGACGTCGCTCCGCGAACAGATTCTCGCCGCGGCGGGCCTCCTCCCGATGCCGGCCCGCCCCCCAATCCGGGCCGAGCGATTCGGCAAGGTCGACCGTGGGACCTATACCGTCGAGAAGGTCCTCTTTGAAAGCCTCCCTGGATTCTACGTCACGGGGAACCTCTACCTTCCGAAAGGACCGCTGGCCGCGCGCTCCCTACCGGTTGTCCTCTGTCCGCACGGACACTGGACCTACGGGCGACTCGAGAACTCCTCTCTCAACTCGGGCCCTTCCCGCGCTGCCAACTTCGCCATGCAGGGCTACATCGCCTTCCTCTACGACATGGTCGGCTACAATGACAGCGCAGCGATCAGCCACCGCTTCGCGCCTGGCCACCGGGAAGGAGCCGACCGCGAAAGCCTCTGGAGCATCAATCTCCTCGGCTTGCAGCTCTGGAACAGCCTGCGAGCCGTCGACTTTCTCCTGACCCTGCCGGAGGCAGACCCAGCGCGCATTGGCGTGACTGGAGAGTCGGGCGGAGGAACGCAAACCTTTCTGCTGGCAGCCGTTGACGACCGGATCAGCGTCTCTGGTCCGGTCAACATGATCTCGTATGTCATGCAGGGAGGCAGCCTCTGCGAGAACGCCCCGAACCTGCGGATCGACACCGACAACGTCGAGATTGGGTCCCTGGCGGCTCCCCGCCCGATGATCATGGTCTCGGCCACGGGGGACTGGACGCGCAACACTTGGAGCGAGGAGTATCCTGCGACCCGTGCCGCCTACCGCCTGCTCGGCGCCGAGGAGAGGCTCTCGACGATCCAGATCGACGCCCCCCACAACTACAACCAGGCAAGCCGCGAAGCAGTCTATGGTTGGTTCTCCCGCTGGTTGCGGGGCATTGGCGAGGGGATCTCCCCCATCCCTGAACGGGGAGGCGGTGTCGTGCCTACCCCCGAGCTTCTCGTCTTCTACGGCCGCTCTCGCCCAGCCGGCGAGAAGAGCGAGTCTGAATTGACTGCTTGGCTGATTGAGCACCATCGCACGCAGCTGCGCGAGGCCTTCCCGACAGACGCTGCTGGACTGGCCCGCTACCAGGCGACCTTCGGACCGACCTACCGCCAATCGATCCTGGCCGAGCAACCAGCCGGCCCAGACGTCGAGGTTCATCCGCGTCCGAGCGTGCCCGCCGCCTTCCAGCCGCGCTCGCTCACTGGGACTACCACCACGGCGATCCAGCTCTCCCGACGCGGCCACGGCGACCTCGTCCAGATCTATCAGACCGTCCCGGGAAGACGTGCCGGACCGAACAGCCGGCTGACGCTCGTCGTCGATCCTCTGCCCGATCCATCGCAGATCGATCCGGAAGCCGCCTCGATCCGCGACAGCCTCGTCCGGGCTGGGCAGACCGTCCTTCTCGTCAAGACCTTTCCTGGAGGCCGGGTCGTTCCCGAGGAGATCAAGTTCTTCACCACCTACAACCGGACCGACCAAGCCCTCCGCGTCCAGGATATCCTGACAAGCATCGCTTTCGCGCGGACAAGGATGGCCCCCAACGGGACTCTCTCGCTGGTTGCCCCTGGGGAGGCTGGTCTCTGGGCCCTGCTCGCCCGCGGACTCGCCACGGGTCTCGACCGAACTGCCGTCGATACCGCCACCTTTCCGACCAGTTCTGATGACGCTTTCGTCACGCGGCTCCCCATCCCGGGGATCCGACGGGCGGGCGACTTTGTCACGGCGGTCAGCCTCGCTCCCCCTACCCCGCTGCTCTTGTACGGAACCGGGAATCAGTTCGAGACGGCTCAGATCCAGACCCTCTACACCCACTTTGGTCAACCGGGCCGTTTGACGACCAAAACAGAGAAGATTCCGCTCCCCGCCCTGGTGCAATGGCTGGAAGCCACTCCCTGACGTCCGTCTCGCACCGACGAAGCGAGGCCATCCCTGGAACGCTCAACAACGAAGGATTCGCCCGATATGTCCAACAGTCAGCAGAACCAGACAACCCAATCTCAAACCCTTGTCGCGCAGGCCAACGAGATCCAGTTTGAACCCCTCGAGGAGCAGGGCGGGATGGCCACCGTCATTCGCTTCAAGATCGAGAACGAAGACGCCCGTGCCGGCGATATCCTGCTGGTCCTTTCCGGAACCGACATCCAATTCCACGGCTTCATCGGCAAGATTGAGGATGGTTGGGGCGTCGCGATGGACCGAACCGGCTCTGCCCTCCCTGCCTGAGGTTTTCGGCGGACTTCCTGTTGAGCCGCCCGGAGCGACCCTCCTCCCCGGAGGAGAGATGAACACGCCGGGGAGACAGGAGCGGAAGAGGGGCGGTCGAGGCCACTCCATTGGAGCCCTCTCAGGTCTGGCTCTCCAGTCTCTCCCTCCCCGCCCCCAGTGGTCCAGAAGCATCGGTGTGCACTCGTCTCTTGGCCCAGACACATCGCCCGATACACCAACCCCCTCCTCTTGCTCGCTCAAGAGGAGGGGGTTGATTTTTTGAACCACGACGGATCAGTTCGAGTCGGGTCGGACGATCGGGATGGTGATCACGGCCGTTCGCGTCGTC
>JBMUAP010000463.1:0-3181 GCA_049454155.1 Blastocatellia bacterium | reverse complement strand
TCAGGCTCCATCTCGCCGAGGGAGAATTCAGTGCGGTTGATCGTCTGGACCAGCTCCTCGATCCGCTCGCCGTACCCCTCGGTGGGGGCGATGACGACCTCTCTGGAGTCGCCGAGCTTCATCCCGACGAGTGCCTTCTCGAACCCCTCGATGACCATGCCTTCCCCGACGGTGAAGACCAGTGGTTCGCTCCCCTCTGAGCTGTCGAAGACGGTTCCATCACTCAATTTGCCAGTGTAATGTACACTGACGGTGTCGCCTGACCTGACCACGTCCATCTGATGCTTCCTCTCCATGATTAGCGGCTTGGATTAGCGGCTTGATTCTTGCCTTGCCCCTCCTCCACTCCGACAGTGAAGAGTGGAGCGTCGGAGGAAGGAGCATTACATAGCTCCCGGAAAATTGCCAGACCCTTCCGCGGCGGCGCTTGAAATGGGGCGGGCCATTCCCTAACAATGGCACGATGAGAGCACTTCAATTTCAGAATGGGCAGTTGGAGATGCGGGAAGTGCCGCTGCCGCGGGCTGACGGCGAGGCGTTGGTTCGCGTGAGGTTGGCCGGGATCTGCAACACGGATCTGGAGATCGTCAGAGGGTATGCGGGGTTTGAGGGCACCTTGGGCCACGAATTTGTCGGCGTGGTCGAGGAATCGCCCGATCCGCGCTGGCTGGGTCAACGGGTCGTCGGGGAGATCAATGCCGGGTGCGGGAGTTGCGTAGAGTGTTGTGCGGGGGATCCGCGGCATTGTGCCGGACGGACCGTGCTGGGGATTGTCGGCCGCGACGGTGCTTTTGCGGATTGGCTGCGGCTTCCGGTCTCGAACTTGGTCCGGGTGCCGGACGAAGTGTCAGATGATCACGCTGTTCTGACCGAGCCGCTCGCCGCCGCCGGAGAGATCTTGACGCAGACCGAGGTTGGATCGGCGCACCGGGTCGCAGTCCTCGGGGACGGCAAACTCGGGCAACTGATCGCACGGGTCCTCGCGACGACGGGCTGCCGACTGCTCCTCATCGGCAAGCATCCCGCCAAGTTGGTCTTGGCGGAGCGAGTCGGCATCGAGGTGGCGCGGGGGGAGGATCTGGCGATTCGGCCTGCCGAGCGGTTCGATCTGGTCGTCGAGGCGACGGGCTCGCCAGCGGGGTTCGCGCAGGCGCTCGAACTGGTCCGGCCGCGCGGTGTCCTCGTCCTCAAATCGACGTTCCACGGGCCGGTGACGATCGATACTTCCCGTCTGGTGGTCGACGAGATCACCCTGCTCGGTTCCCGCTGCGGCCGATTCGACCAAGCCCTCGGGTTGCTGGCACGGAGAGCGGTTGAGGTCGACTCGCTGATCGCCGCCCGGTTTCCGCTCAGCGACGGCGTCGCTGCCTTCGCCGAGGCCGCCCGTCCTGGTGTGATGAAGGTCCTTCTCGAGCCCATGTCCGAGTGAGTGGCAACAGGTCGCCTCCCCCCGGTCATACCCAAACGGCAATTGTCAGGAGAGCAGATGGTTCTCAAAGGAAATCGATGGATACCGGTGCCGCACGGGCGGCTTGAGGCGCTCTACCGGCCCGGTCCTACCCCGGGGGCACCTGTCGCCCTCGTTCTCCATCCCCATCCGCTGCACGGTGGGACAATGCACAACAAGGTGGTGCATCGTACCGCCAAGGCCCTCGAGGAGCACGGCTATGCCACTCTCCGCTTCAATTTTCGTGGCGTCGGGCAGAGTACCGGGCAGTTTGATCAAGGGATTGGAGAGACAGCCGATGCCGAGGCTGCCCTCGACTTTCTGCTCGCCGAACATCCAGAACGGGAGGAGGTGATCGTGGCGGGCTTCTCCTTCGGATCGGTGATCGGGCTGCGAGTCGGATGCGCCGATGCACGTGTCGCCCGCATCATCGCAATTGGGGTTCCTCTTCGACTCGACAGCCTCGCCTGCCTCCTGACGTGTACCAAGCCGAAGCTCTTCCTCCACGGCGAGGCGGACTCGATCGCCCCCCTCGCCCCCCTTCGGGACTATCTCGACCAGCTGCCCGCGATGAACCACAATCAGTTGGTAACAATCCCCGAGGCTACCCACTTTTTTGACCGCCACAGCCAGGAACTGCGCGAGCAGCTCGGGCAGTTCATCGTCTCTCGTGTGCCGCTCTCCTGACGAGAATCACGTGATGAGCGAACGCAACGACAGAGAGAGAAGGTTGGCAAGATGATGGATCGACTTGGCTCACTGCTCCGCTATTTTCGGCTCTCCCGTCAGATTCCGGTGGGTCGTCTCTTCGGGATTCCCTTGATGATCGACCAGAGCTGGCCGCCCGTCGTGCTGCTCCATCTCTGGTTGCTCGCGAGCTTTTGGTTGCCGGCCCGAATCCAACCGGCGTGGCCCCTCTGGCAGAATCTTCTGCTGGGAACCTTGATCACGGGGCTCTTCTTCTTCTCGATTGTCCTTCACGAGCTGGCCCACTGCCTGGTCGCCCGGATTGAAGGGATCGAGATTCATGACATTCAGCTGCATATCTTTGGAGGGTGGGCGCGACTGGTCGGGGAGCCGCGCACGGCGATGGCCGAGTTTCGGGTGGCGGTTGCTGGGCCAGCCAGCTCATTCCTGCTCGGGATGGGGGCAATGGTGGGGCTGCTTGCCCTGCAACAGATCGGACCTCGCCACTCGCTCCTGATGGGGGCGGTGGAGACCTGCTACTACCTGGCTATCGCCAACCTCTTTCTGGCGATGTTCAATCTGTTGCCGGGCTTGCCGCTTGATGGCGGACGCGCCGTGCGTGCGCTGCTCTGGCATTTTCGGGGCGATCTTCTCGCGGCGACCCGCACGACTTGGCGGATGGGGGTGACGATCGCCTATCTGCTGATCGCTTACAGCCTCTTTCTCTTCTTCCAGGCGCTGGCGAGGGGACTTTTCTGGCAGGACTTCCTCTTCTCGACGTGGTTGTTGGTGATTGCTCTCTTTTTGCGGCAAGCTGCCGAGAAGGATCTGCGGTCACGGGAACGCCAAGAGAACCGGTCCGGCAAGAAGAGTGAGACCCTCTCTCCACCACCGGGGAGATGGGGCGTGGGGGAGGTGGGTCTCCCCAGCCAATTTGCGACGGGCACGGTCGGCTCGCGGATGCACTCACCGACCGTCGCGGTTCCTCCGAGCCTGACAGTCGACGACTTTATCGATGAGATTCTCAGCGAACATCGTCGTGTTGTC
>JBMUAP010000462.1:0-3189 GCA_049454155.1 Blastocatellia bacterium | reverse complement strand
GGTGGGTCCGAGGGTGGCTCGGGCTGCCGGTGAGATCGCCAGGGCGTTGAGATAGGTACGGGTCACCAGCATCCGTTGATGGTCGCGGCTAGCCCGTCCACTGCGCGGCGGGTGGTCAGCCGGGAGACCTGCTGTGGTCGATGGTTCGCGTCGAGGAAGGGATAATTGGCCGACTGGCCAACCTCTGGCAGGGTGGCCCGGACAACGTAGAAGAGGGAGAGGAGGTCGAGCGTTCCCGGTGGGACCGCGATCACCGTTCCGTTGTTCAGTCTGGCAGTGCCATCTGCGTCGAGGAAGAGTGCGGAATCGATCTTGGTGCGCCGTCCCTCGCGGAGTCGAAGATCGGTCCGGAGCGGCGTCAGCTTCTCCGGACGCAGGAACGAGCTGATCTGATCCTGAACCTGAATCAGAGTGCGCGCTGCCCCTGTTGAAGTCGCTTCTCCGTACAGTTCGAGGACCCGTTGCTGATCGAGCACGCCTTGCTGTCGCACCTCGAAGCTGGCCCGTCCTACCGACAGGAAGTTTCCCCACGAAATGTCATACCCCAGTCTCTCTCCGATACGGAAGGGCAGCGGGGCACTTTCCAGAGTTGACACGACAATCGGAGAATCCGGGCCAGCCATCAAATGGGCGGTTCCTCCACTGGGAAGCGGCTGCACCGTGGCGCTGATCAACTCGGCACGGACCTCTCCGATCGGCAGATCCGCCCGGATTGAAACGGGAAGTCGGCGATCGTCAGACGAGAGGCAGACGGTTGCCCGATACCGCTTGAACTTCTTGCGCGGGGTGAGTCGAACGCAGGCCGCCTCGAAGGTCCCGGCTTGGGTGACCACCGCTTCGCGCCCTCCGCCAACGGCGTCGATCTCAATCAGTTCATGACCGAAGAGGGCGGCGAATCGCTGTCGCTCGCCTTCCGCAGGGGGGGATTGGCGAAGGCCATAGACGAGAGAGGGGAGATCGAAGGTCGAGGGGGCGAGAGGGATCGTCGTCTGATCGTCGTAGGCGGCGAGCTGGCGGGACTGGTCGAGGACGATCATCTGCTCTCCCAACTCTGGCTGGACGGCCCCAGACGCACTCTTTGAGGCGGGGGCACCCGGCTCAGATCCCGAACGGAGAGCTGGCTGAAGGCCTTGATTGACCGATTGCACGATCCGATGTGGCAGGCCAGTCGCGGCGAGGAGGTAGGTGGTATAGACGTTGTCGATCTCTCCGAGGAGGGACCACGCCTGATCGAGTGTCTGGACCCGGGTCCGCAATTGGTAGCTGTCCTGACCAAAAAACTGGCCTCGCTCGGTCAGTTCCAGTTCCAGCCGTGCGGCCGAGGGGATGCTCGACCACGAAATGTTGTAGACGAGCCGCTCGCCGGCCATCATGGCCGAACCGGCGCTCTCCCCAGGGGTGGGTGGACGTGTCGACCCAGATGAGATCGCCCGCGGAGGCGGAGTCAATTCAGCCTGCTGTGCGGCAAGTCTGGTCCACTGGCTGATGGCTCCAAGGAGGCCCCCCACGGTCAGGACCGCGAGGAGGGAGTAGAGGATGCGGTGATTCGGTCTGCGTGCCATTCTCGATTGGTTGACTTTCGTGGGCTGCGTCGACGCTTGTTGCTTCGTTTTTTCCAGATTCCCGGAGACGAATGTGGAGAACAAAGGGGCCATTATACCCCTACTGGGTTGTCTCCTGCTCGATTTCTTTGGTGTCCCCTCCGAGACGGGGAAAAGAAGGGGGGACGAGCTTCCGGGTTGGGTGGCTTTGGTGGGCGACGTTGATCTCGTCGGCGATCGCCTGCGCTGCGGTAATGGGATCTGCGGCTTCTGTAATCGGACGACCAATGACGAGGAACGAGGCCCCGGCGAGGATCGCCTCGCCGGGTGTCATCACGCGACGCTGGTCGTGATGGGCCGCTCCGGCGGGACGTACTCCGGGAGTGAGTAGACAAAAGTCTGGGTTCGGGATCGCTTGACGAAGAGGGAGAATCTCCTGCGGGGAGGCCACTACGCCATCGATGCCCGCACCGGCGCACAGGTGGGCCAGCCGGATCACCTCGTCCTCGACCGGATGATCGATCCCGATCTCGGAGAGGGTGTCGCGGGTATGACTGGTCAAGACGGTGACGCCGAGCGTTAGTGGGCGGGGAAGGGATTCACGTTGACAAGCCTCCCCAACGGCTTCCACCGTTGCCCGCATCATCTCTTGACCGCCGAGGGCGTGCAGATTGAAGATGCTCACCCCCATCCGGGCCGCTTCGATCCCAGCCTTGGCGACCGTGTTCGGAATGTCGTGAAACTTGAGGTCGAGAAAGACCTTTTCCCCGAGTGCGAGAAGTTGTCGGACGACGCTTGGGCCGGCAGCCGTGAAGAGCTGCTTGCCGACCTTGAACATTCCGACGGTTCCGCGAAGTTGCTCGGCCAACCGCAGCGCCTCCGCCGCGGAAGAGAGGTCGAGCGCGACAACAATCGGGTTGCGCAGGTCGCGTATCCATTCCTGTCCCTCCCGGGGAGTGCTGTGCAAGACCATCCGATCTCTCCTTTTCGGTTACTTTGTCAGTGGGCGTGACGACCCGTTCGCGTCAGGGTTCCTTCCGGAGCGGCCCACCTTGACCTTCCCTTTCGCTTGGCGAGGGGGGGCAGGGAGCAACGGTGCGAGGAGGCACTCCCACGCTTCGACGCGCCGGGTTGAGCCGCGACCGACCACTCGGTGGCCTTCCGCTTCGAGCCGGGCAGCTTGTAACTCTATCCCCCCTGTAAATTTGGGATTAAGGCGACCATCTCCCTGGAGGGTTCGCCACCACGGGGTCACCTCTTCCGACCCGGTCTCCCTCGCCTCCTCTTCGGCGGCTTGGGCGGCGATGACCGCGAAGATGCCAGTGGTCAAGGGGCAACAGACCGTGGCCTGATGCTCGTCTGCCAGCGCGGCACGGATCTCCGGCAGGGTTGTCAAGCTGCCCTCTGGGACTCTCTTCATCATCTGGTCGACTTCCTCGGGAGAAGGGATCAGCAGCGTCTCCTCCGGGGACGTGATCCCCCATCGTCCCACCATCGAGGCCGGCACCGGGACGACTTTGGGGAGGTCCTTTTTGTCAGTCAGTTTCTCGCGCCAAGACTTCTTGGATTTCATGACGGGTCTCCGAAAAACGTTTACGAGAGGTCGATCGTTCCCACCAAGTCGCGGATTGAGGAGAGTCGATGGGTG
>JBMUAP010000461.1:0-3195 GCA_049454155.1 Blastocatellia bacterium | reverse complement strand
CGTTGATCAATCCAGTCAACCATTGCCGCCAAGCCAAGGGAAACCGGTACCGGGCTGGCAGCGAAGCGAGCCGCTTGAGGGCTCGGTCCAAGTCTCGCGCGTAGCCCGGGAGGTCGTCGACGACACTGCTGATCTGATCCGCGACTACTGGCAGGACCTGTTCGACGATCGCCCCCAGCCCGATCAGCAATCCAGCGTAGACCAGCAGAATTGCCAACGGGCGCGGGATCCGCCCTCTCGCGCCCCAGCGCCTGCCTGGCGCCTCGAAACTGTCCACCAGGGGGCGAAGCAGGTAGGTAAAGAGAACTGTCAAGGCGAGGAGCAGCAGAATCAACCGCAGGGCATAGACCAGCCAGATGGCTACCGCTATCCCCACCACGGTGATGGTCACCTGCCAAGTGATGGCTCGGATTTTCCAGGCTTCACGAAAGACCATATTCCCCCACGGCATCCTCGTCCCACGATCGGATCATAAAGGATTCCCCCCTCCTTGCCTACTCGCCATCCAAATCGACCCACTCAACCTCCACTTTGACGCGAAGGCGATGTCCAGCTGGCTCTTGCGGCGCCGCGGCCGAATGGGTAATGTGAACACTTGCTCTTCCGTACTCGGCTCCCCGTGAGGCCTGCCAATCCCGCGACTTGCGCGGTGCCAGCGAGCCCACTAAGCGGGAGCCAACCTTCGTGCCAGACAAAAGTGAGGACCGTTTTGCCCAAGATCTTGATCACCAATGACGACGGCTACTTTTCCGAGGGGATTGCCGCGCTGACCGAAGCGCTCAGTGAAGTGGGAGAGATCGTCGTGGTCGCCCCAGCCTCGGAGCAGAGCGCCACGGCCCACAGCCTCACCTTGACACGACCGTTGCGCGTTCGGCAGATCGACGATCGACGCTACACGGTCGATGGGACTCCCACCGACTGTGTCACGCTGGCCCTCACCAAGATCTTGCCGGAACGGCCCGACATCGTCGTCTCGGGCATCAACCACGGGGCCAACCTCGGTGACGATGTCACCTACTCCGGCACCGTCGCGGGAGCCCTCGAGGCCGCCGTCTTTCGCTTGCCCGGCATCGCCGTCAGTCTCACCGCTCGCGAGGGTGATTTTCGGCCCGCCGCCCGTTTTGCCGCCCAGCTGACTGAGAAAGTCCTGCGCGAGGGACTCCCCCCCGGGACGATCCTCAACGTCAACGTTCCAGTCGGCGAGATTCAGGGC
Source organism: Blastocatellia bacterium (assembly GCA_049454155.1). Taxonomy (GTDB): domain Bacteria; phylum Acidobacteriota; class Blastocatellia; order RBC074; family RBC074; genus CAIOZW01. The sequence continues at coordinate 1,982 of JBMUAP010000461.1, read as the reverse complement.
GCGCGCTTCACTCACCAGGGGATCAAGATGGCCGAAGTCCGGATCCAGGAAGGCGTCGATCCCCGTGGAAAGGGCTACTATTGGATCGGCGAGCAGATCGTCTCCTGGAAACAGGACCCGGGCTGCGACTTCGAGGCGATTGCCCAAGGGCAGGTCTCCATCACTCCCCTCCGCCTGGACATGACCGACTACCAATTGCTGGAGCGCCTGCGCCAATCCGAAGGGGCTCTGCCGGGGATCTCCGCCCATGCCTCCTGATCCGCTCCGGGAAAGCCCGCGGTGGCTGCGTGAGCGTGCCGCCATGGTCGACCATCTCCGAGCCCACCATCAGATCCGGGACGAGCGGGTCCTCGCCGCGATGGCGACCGTGCCGCGACACCTCTTCGTTCCAGAAGCGCTCCAGGGGCTGGCCTACGGGGATCACGCCCTGCCGATCGCCGCTGGCCAGACGATCTCTCAACCCGCCATGGTCGCACGCCAGAGCGAGCTGCTCGGCCTCAAGCCCGGTGATCGGGTCCTCGAAGTTGGCGCTGGATCGGGCTATCAGACGGCGGTGCTGGCTGCCCTCGCCGCCCAGGTCTTCTCCCTGGAGCGGATCCCCGAGCTGGCCCGTGAGGCGGACCGCCGTCTCCGCGCCCTCGCCATCGCCAATGCCACGGTCCGCTGCTTTGACGGCACCCTGGGATGGTCGGCCTTTGCCCCTTTTCAGGCGATCCTGGTGACCGCCGGGGCTCCTCGCATTCCGCAACCGCTCCTCGATCAACTGGAGATCGGTGGCCAGCTCGTCATCCCCGTCGGCCCGACGGGCCCCACTGGACAGGATGAACCTCAACGGTTGCTTCGGCTCACCCGCACTGCGGAAGGGTTCGATACCACCGACTTCGGCCCTTGCCAATTTGTGCGACTGATCGGCAAATTTGCCTGGGAGAAATAGTCCCCCTCAAGGTCTTTATGGAACTTCTCACTCAGCTCATCGATCTGATCCTGCACCTCGACCGCTATCTCGTCGATCTTGTCACGAGATTTGGTGGTTGGACATACGCCATTCTCTTCCTGATCATCTTCTGCGAGACAGGCTTGGTGCTGATGCCCTTCCTGCCCGGCGACTCGCTCCTCTTTGCCATCGGCGCTCTCACCTCGACCGGGGCCCTCGACGTCTACTGGATCTCGATCCTCCTGATCATCGCCGCGATCCTCGGCGATACGGTCAACTACTGGATCGGGCATTCGATTGGGCCGCGGATCTTTACCAGTAACCAGTCCCGGTGGCTCAATCGCGAACACCTCGAACGTACCCACCGCTTCTACGAAAAGTATGGCGGAAAGACGATCATCCTCGCTCGTTTCATGCCGATCATTCGCACCTTTGCCCCCTTCGTTGCGGGGATTGGACGGATGAGTTATGGCCGGTTTCTGCTCTACAACGTCGTCGGTGGGGTGATTTGGATTGTTCTCTTCGTTGCCGCTGGATACTGGTTCGGGAATATCCCGATCGTCAAGCGCAACTTTACCCTGGTGATCCTGGCGATCATCGTGCTCTCGGTCCTGCCGGCCGTCATCGAGTATTGGCGTGCCCGGCGCGGAGAGGCAGTCAACGAGCCGGACCGCTCGAGGCGCGAGTGAGCGTCAACAGGCGAACGGCCGCGGCGCCTGCCTCGCACAGCGTTTCGCCAATCGCCAGGGCCGTTGTCCCAGTCGTCATGACATCGTCGACGAGGAGCAACGATCGCCCCTCGACCAGCCGAGGCGCCCGAACCACAAAAGCACCCTCAAGGGAACGGCTCCGTTCCCTTCGCCCCATCCCGAGACGATGGCGCTCCGTCGGACGCCGCCGAATCAGACTGGTCGTCTCCACTGGCAGCCCTGTCTCCCACCCCAGCCAACGGGCCATCACCTCGGCCTGATTGAACCCCCGCTCCCGCTCACGGCTTGGGTGCAGCGGCACTGGGATCAGCACTTCGATGCCTTCCCGCCCGGGCAAC
>JBMUAP010000460.1:0-3198 GCA_049454155.1 Blastocatellia bacterium | reverse complement strand
CGAGTTTCGATAATAGGTGGAAGTCGAGCAGCCACCCGTCGGCCCGTCCGACCGCCTCTTCAAGCCGCGTCATGGCGGTCAGCCGCTCGACGCGGGTCAGGCCCCGTAGGTGACAACACCGTTGGCGCATCGCTCGATTCACTCCTGAATGCGAACTCTCCCGTCAGGCAAGGAGCTGGTGCTGGACTTTGCCGTGGACGTCGGTAAGACGGAAATCGCGCCCCTGGAAGCGGTAGCTCAGCCGCTCGTGATCAAAGCCCAGCTGATGGAGAAGCGTCGCGTGGAGGTCGTGGACGTGGACGCCCCCGCTGGCGACGCCAAAGCCCAGTTCATCGGTCTCGCCGTGCAAGTAGCCCGCCTTGAAGCCTCCGCCCGCGACCCAGATCGTAAAGCCATCAACGTGGTGGTCCCGGCCAGTGGTCTCACGGACCTCCCCGAGCGGAGTTCGCCCGAACTCGCCACCCCAGATGACGATCGTGTCGTCGAGCAGACCGCGCTGCTTGAGATCGAGCACGAGGGCGGCCGAGGCTTGGTCAACCTCGCGACAACGGGCCTCGAGGTCACCATCGAGGTTGTTGCCGCGCTCCCCGTGGTGATCCCAGTCGGTATGGTAGAGCTGAACGAAACGGACCCCACGCTCGATGAGACGTCGGGCAAGCAGCGCGTTGGCGGCAAACCCGGGCTGCCCCGGGGTGACGCCGTAGAGGTCGAGGGTCGCTTGGCTCTCCTGTCCGAGGTCCATCAACTCCGGGGCGCTGGTCTGCATGCGGTAGGCCATCTCGTAGGCATTGAGGCGCGTGAGGATCTCCGGATCGCCCGTCGCCGCTAGGCGGGCACGGTTGAGCGTTCCGACAGTATCGTAGAAGTCGCGTTCCGCCTGCCGGTCACGCCCCTCCGGGCTGCGCAGGTTGAGGATGGGATCCCCCTGACTGCGGAACGGGACCCCTTGGAAGGAGGTCGGCAGGAACCCGCTGCTCCAGAGGGTCGACCCGCCCCGTGGACCACGTCGGCCGCTCTGCAAGACGACGAAGCCAGGCAGATCTGCGTTGTCGCTGCCAAGACCGTAGGTGACCCAAGCGCCAAAGGCGGGCCGCCCCGGAACCTGAAACCCCGTGTTCATGAAGAGCTTGGCGGGTCCGTGGTTAAAGACGTCGGTGCGCATGCCACGGAGCCAGCAGACCTCGTCGACAATGCGGCGATGATGGGGCAGCAGTTCGCTGAGGGTCATGCCGGAACCGCCGTAGCGCGCAAACTGTCGCTTGGTCCCCATCAACCGCTCATTGCCCTTGAGAAAGGCGAAGCGGCGCCCCTGCATCAGACTGGGAGGAGGCGGCTGACCGGTCAGCTCGCGCAGCTTCGGCTTATCGGAAAAGAGTTCCAATTGCGAAGGTGCACCGGCCATGAAGAGATAGATGACCCGTTTGGCACGCGCCCTTGAGGGAGGACGGCGCGCCGCCATCGGCCGGGTCGGGTCGATCGCCAGCCGGTACGGACCGCCGCCTTCCCCGGCCTGTCCTGCCTGGACTTCGCTCCGCATCAGGGTCTGCAGGGCAATCGCCCCCAGCCCAATGCCGCACTGCTCCAGGAAATAGCGTCGGGTCTCGTCGCGGAGGTCTTCAGACGGTTTGGTTCGATTCTCTTTCACCTGTTCTCCTCTCTCTGCTTCGTGGCTCGATTCCATCTGCTATTCCCGTGTGATGAAGGAGTCGGTATTGAAGAGGACGCGGATCGCGCCCGCCATCGCCAACGACTGGGAATGGGAGAGCCCATTCTTGGTATTCCGAGTGGAAGAGGCGGGGGGAGGTTCGGGAAAGCGGGTCAGCTCGCGATCGACGAAGCCGCGCAGGGCCGCCCGCTCGGGAGTGGTCGGCAGTCGGCTGAAACAGAGCAGAAAGGCGCGGTCGAGGCGTCGGTCGAGCTGCTCGGGAAACGCACCCGGGACCTCGCGGACGAGACGGTCAACCAAGCCGTCAGCCAGCTCGAGCAGGCTGGCATCATTGGCGAGTGTCAAGGACTGCAGGGGCGTATTGGAACGCGGACGCCGGGTGCAGACCGTCTGGAAATCGGGCGCGTCAAAGGTCGTGAAGAGGGGATAGGGCGCGCTGCGCACAAAGAAGGTGTAGAGGGCGCGACGGAAGCGATCGCCGCCAGTCGCCGCCATCCAGCGTTTGTTGACTTGGGTAAAGGCGTAGACCCCGTCGGGCTGGGGCGGACGCACACTCGGCCCGCCGAGTGCCGGATGAAGGAGGCCGCTGGCGCTGAGGGCAAGGTCACGGACGATCTCGGCCTCGACCCGCAGCCGTTCCTGGCGCGCGAGGAGCAGATTGCGAGGGTCCTTCTCCGCCAAGTCCGGGCGGGCGCGCGAGGACTGACGGTAGGTCATGCTGGTGACAATCAACCGGTGGAGCGCTTTGGGGCTCCAACCCCGGCGGATCCATTCTCCAGCCAGCCAATCGAGCAGCTCCGGATGGGTCGGCGGAGAGCCCTGCGTCCCAAAGTCCTCCTCCGTCTCGACCAGCCCGCGACCGAAGTAGCGCATCCAGACCCGATTGACGGTCACCCGCGGCGTCAGCGGATTGGCCGGATCGACCAGCCAGCGCGCCAGATCGAGCCGGTTCCGCGGTCGTTGCGAGGGGGGCAGGGCCGGCGCGATCGCCCCGGGAACGGCTGGCTGAAGCAGCCCCCCCTCGCGATCTGGACGTGTGAAATCTCCGCGCAGAAGCACGTGCGATTGGCGGGGGGAGGCCACCTCCCGCATGACCATCGCCATGGTCCGGCGTGGATCCTGCTTCTTTCGCACGGCGAGGGCCGAAGCATAGGCCGCCTCAATCAGCTGCCGTTGCGCCTGGGTCCGCTCCGCGGCGGGGAGCCGCAGGGCGGTGAGAAGTGCAGCACCCCGCGCGTCGTGCGGGACTCTCGAAGCGATCTCGATCCGGAAACGGCCAACCCCCTGATTCGGCAGCGTGTCGTGGCGGAGCACGAACTCGACCTGCCGGCTGCTGAACTTCTTCCCTGGACCAGAGACGAAGACGATCTCCTTTGGCCCCCGGGACCGATCATCGAGCGGGGTCGTCCAGGCCGTGCGGCGGTCGTTGTCCGTCGCGGCCCGCGCCGGCCAGGCGGGATCTTCCTCAACGGCAAAGGCATCGAGGAAGCGGTGAGCCCCACCTTCCGACTCGATGTAGACCTCACTCAACA
>JBMUAP010000459.1:0-3249 GCA_049454155.1 Blastocatellia bacterium | reverse complement strand
GCCGGATCGCCGGCCGGGACGCCGGCCGCCCGGAGCCTTGCCGTGACGGCGGCGCCCGTCGGTTCGGGGACCGCCATCTGGACCCGGTCGACGTCGGGCACCGGAGACGGAAAGTCGCCGGCCACGGCCGTCAGCAGATCCCACTGGTTGGCGACCGAGTGGCGCGGGTGCAGGCCGCGGGGGCGATGCACGGTCTCGGTGTACATCCAGGTCCGGCCGTCGATGTCATAGCCGATCCGCCGCGGTGCGCGTGTGGCCCACGTCAACCAGGCGCTCCGGGGGCCACCGTGGAAGTCGATCACCAGGCCGACCCGGGCCAAACGGGCCCAGCGGCCACGTCGGGTCTATGCCAACTCGCCCTCCACCGAGGCCCTGCTCACGGCGGCGCGCGCCCCGAAAGAGAAGACCGCGATTCCCGTCCGGGTCGGCGATCCCTCCCCCATCAAGCACGTCATCTACGTCATCAAGGAGAACCGCACCTACGATCAGGTGCTCGGCGATCTCAAGGAGGGCAATGGCGATCCGAGCCTCTGCATTTTCGGAGAGGATGTGACCCCCAATCAGCATGCCCTTGCCCGGGAGTTTGTCCTCCTCGACAACTTCTATGTCGACGCCGAAGTCTCCGCCGATGGCCACAACTGGTCGATGGGCGCCTACGCCACCGACTATGTCGAGAAGACGTGGCCCACCAACTACTCCCGGCGGGGTCGGACTTACGACTACGAGGGGAGCAAGAAGATCGCGCGGCCGACCGGCGGCTACATCTGGGACTACTGTGCGCGGGCCGGGATCAGCTATCGGAGCTACGGCGAATTTGTCGGAATTCGCGATGTCAAGGCCGGTGGCGGTGGGGAGGCGGATCAGGCTCGCGACCGCGCACCGGGGTCGGAGACCTACACCTCGGAAGATGCCCTCAAGGGCCACTTCAGTCCAACCTTCCCCCCGTACAATCTGGCAATCCAGGATGTGACCCGTTTCGAGCGCTGGTTGGAGGAGTTCCGTGCCTACGAGGCGAACGGAAATCTTCCACAATTTCAGATCGTGCGGTTCGGGAATGATCACACGCAGGGGACGCGGATTGGGGTTCCGACGCCGCGTGCTTATGTCGCCGACAACGACCTTGCGGTGGGACGGCTCGTCGAGGCTGTCAGCAACAGCCAGTACTGGGCGTCGACGGCCATCTTCATTCTCGAGGACGACGCGCAGAACGGGTCGGATCACGTTGACGCGCACCGCTCGATCGCCTTTGTCGTCAGTCCCTATACCAAGCGGCGCTTCGTCGATTCGACGATGTACACGACCTCGAGCATGCTGCGGACGATGGAGTTGATTCTGGGCCTGCCTCCGATGAGCCAGTACGATGCGGCAGCGACCCCGATGTTCCACTCCTTCACTGAGAAGCCCGACCTGACGCCGTTCCGACATCGTCCGATTCGCTACCCGTGGACAGAGGTCAATGGGCCGAATGCCCCGGCAGCGGAGCGTTCCGCACAGTTCGATTTCAGTCGCGAGGATACCTTGCCCGATATCGAGTTCAATGAAATCATCTGGAAGTCAGTCAAAGGTGCCGATTCCGTCATGCCCGCGCCCGTTCGCAGTGCCTTCGTGCGGGTCATTGAAGACGACGAGGATGAGGACGAAGAGGACGAGAAGCCACGCGCGCGCCCAGAGCGCTCCAAAGCGAAGGAGTCACGTCCAGCCCCACGACCGCGAGGACGCTCATAGTCCACCGGGGCGTTCCGCAGGGGAACGTAGATGGGGGAGGGGAGAAGAAGAGCATGATCGAGATCAGAATTGGTGCTCGGCTCGTCAGCCAGGGGCAGGAAGTGGGTCAGATCGAGCGGGTGATCTTGGACCGCGAGACGGAGGAGGTAACACACCTGGTGGTTCGCCACGGGGGGCCACTTCAGGCACGTTCGCTGCTGCTTCCACTCGCCTGGGTCAGGCGTGCAACGCACGAGCAGGTTGAGACCGATCGGACAGAAGCGGAGATCGAGGGGCTTCCCAACTTCGAGACCCAGCACTTTGTCACGCTCGACCATCTCGCAGAGGAGCGGGGGGAGCATCCTGGCTCCAAGATCCGACCGGCGGACTGGATTCACTACCTCGTTCCGCTGGTGGCCAACGCCTTCGGGGATCCCTATCACACGCCGGGAGTAATCGTCACCGATCCGCTGCTCTCCGCATCGGAGAGCGCCATCCGCCGCGGAATGCCGATCGAGGCGAGTGACGGGCACCGCGTCGGAGAACTGCTCGAAGTGCTCCTCAGCGAACCGGACCGGCGACTCTCCGGGCTGATGGTCGGTCGGGGATACCTCCTCTCCCACCCACTGCGAATTCCGGCCGATTGGATCGATCGCTTCGAGTCTGATCGGATCGTTCTGCGTCGGACGCGAGCGCAGATCGATGACTGGGAGAAAGAGCAGCGGCCCGAGGAAGCCTCATGAAACGGCGGATATTTCTTGGGCATGCCGCTGGGGGGATGCTTGCGGGGCATTGGAGAGGCGGGCTGCTCCCTTACTTCGAGCAGCGCCCACGCATCACCCACGGGGTGCAGGTGGGAGACTTGGTCGAAGGCCGCGCCATCCTTTGGAGTCGGGTCGATCGGCCGGCCCGGATGCAAGTCGAGGTCTCGACCCGTGAGTCGATGACCGACGCCCGATCGATCCGGGGCCCCGTTGCCCTCGAACCGACCGACTTTACCGCACGGATGGACCTGACAGACCTGCCCGCCGATCAACGGATCTTCTACCGGGTGACCTTCGAGGATCTCGACAACCCGCGCAAGGTCAGCGAGCCGGTCACAGGCAGCTTCCGTACCCCTCCCCAGCAGCGGCGAGACGTCTCCCTGGTCTGGGGAGGAGATGTCTGTGGTCAGGGGTGGGGGATCGATCCTGCGTTTGGTGGGTTGGCCATCTACGAGTCGATGCGGCGGGTGGAGCCGGACCTCTTCCTTCATTCCGGCGATACCATCTATGCCGACAACCCGATCGTTGCCTCCGTTCCACTCGAGGACGGTCGCGTCTGGCGCAATCTGACCAGTCCAGAGAAGGCAAAGGTCGCCGAAACCCTCGACGAATTTCGTGGAAACTACCGGTACAACCTGCAGGATGAGGCGCTGCGTCGCTTCAACGTGGCCGTCCCGATCCTCACGCAGTGGGACGACCACGAGGTTCGCAACAACTGGTACCCCGGTCAACGTCTCGAGGAGGATCGTCGCTACACCGTCAAGAGTGTCGATCTGTTGGC
>JBMUAP010000458.1:0-3260 GCA_049454155.1 Blastocatellia bacterium | reverse complement strand
TGGGGGATGTGGGGGGTGTAGGGGATGGGCCGGATGTCAGACCCAGCATCTTTCCGCCTCCCATTCCCACGGGGATGGAAAATTTGTTAGCATAGCCGCGGAGTTCGATGCAGATCTCCACAGGTGTCCGGGTGGCGGGACACGAGAACGCAGAAGAAGTCCCATTCCCTTTATGCCAAAGATAGAGCAAGAATTCGAGGAGGCAGTCGAGACGAAGCCGCGGCCTCAATTGCGAAAGCCGCCTCTCTTCAAGGTGCTTCTCCACAATGATCATTATACGACGATGGAGTTTGTCGTCTACGTTCTTGTCGAGGTCTTTCGACACAATGAGCTGAGTGCCATCCGCATTATGTTGCAAGTTCATCAGCAGGGAGTGGGAGTTGCCGGAGTCTACCCCTACGAAATTGCCGAGACGAAAGTTGCCCGTGTGCTGGCAATGGCGAAAGAATGTGACTTTCCGTTACTCTGCACACTTGAGGAAGAGGAGGAAGAGGGAAGTGCCTGACCGAGATGGCTCGCCGAGGGGGTGGGAAGAGGCTGGCAAGGGACACGTATGATCACCAAGGAACTGCAAGCGACGCTCAACCTGGCTGCCAACGAGGCGGTCAACCGACGACACGAATTTTTGACCTTGGAGCATCTGCTCTTTGCGCTCCTCCGCGATCCCGTCGGCAGTGAAGTCTTGACCAACTGCGGAGCCGATCTCGACCTCCTGCGACAAGACCTGGAAGAGTTCTTCACCGAGCGGATGGATCCATTGGTACGGTCCCGCGAAGACCAGTTCCCGGAGCAGACGGCCGGCTTCGAACGGGTGGTGGAGCGCGCAATTCTGCAGGCCCAAGCCTCGACACAGGAGAACATCGACGCGGGCAATATCTTGGCCTCGCTCTTTGAGGAGCCGCACTGTCACGCCCGCTACCTTCTCGAAAAGCAGGGTGTTACCCGACTCGATATTCTCAACTACATCTCTCACGGCGTGACCAAGCAAGAGCCTGAGCAGGAACTTCTCTTCCCGGAATCGGAATCGGAATCGGATGAGGAAGAGGAGGCAGAGGCCCGGCAGGTCCGGGATCCCTTGCGGGCTTTTGCGACCAACCTCGTCGCCCGGGCCGCCGAGGGGAAGATCGATCCTCTCATTGGCCGCCAAGCGGAACTCGAACGAACGATTCAGGTACTCTGCCGACGCCGGAAGAACAACCCCCTCTTCATTGGAGATCCTGGGGTCGGGAAGACGGCGATTGCCGAAGGACTCGCCTACAAGATCCAGCGCGGTGAAGTCCCCGAAATCCTGCGCCAGTCCGAAGTCTATGCACTCGATTTGGGCGCACTTCTTGCCGGTACCCGCTATCGGGGAGAGTTTGAACAACGGCTCAAGGCGGTTCTTCTGGCGCTCCAAAAGCGCAAGGACGCCATTCTCTTCATCGACGAGATTCACACGATCGTCGGAGCCGGAGCGGTCAGCGGCGGGTCGATGGATGCGTCGAACATTCTCAAGCCAGCCCTGGCCAGCGGGGAGTTGCGCTGCATCGGTTCGACGACCTACAGCGAATACAGGGCCTCATTCGAGCGGGATCGGGCCCTTGCGCGACGTTTTCAGATGATCGAGATTGCCCAGCCGAGTGTTGCGGAGACCGTCCAGATTCTCGAAGGGCTCAAGAGCTACTACGAGGCCCACCATGGAGTGTGCTACGGGGATGACGCGCTGCGCGCGGCGGCGGAGCTCTCGGCCAAGCATATCAACGACCGGTTTCTGCCCGACAAGGCGATCGATGTCATCGACGAGGTGGGGGCCGCGATCAAGCTGCGTCCCGCAGAAGAACGGCCTGAGGTGATTGGGGAGCACGAAGTCGAACTGGTCGTCGCACGCATGGCGCGAATTCCCCCGAAGTCTGTCTCGACGTCGGACCGAATCCGGTTGCGGCAGCTGGAAGATGAGCTGCGGCAGGTGATCTACGGACAGCCCCAAGCCATTCACCAAGTGGTCGAGGCGATCAAGCTCTCGCGGGCGGGGCTCGGCCATCCCGAAAAACCGATCGGTTCTTTCCTCTTTTCAGGGCCCACCGGGGTCGGCAAGACAGAGTTGGCACGGCAGTTGGCACGCCATCTGGGGATCGAGTTTCTCCGCTTCGACATGAGTGAGTACATGGAGAAGCATACCGTCTCGCGCTTGATTGGCGCTCCGCCGGGGTATGTCGGGTTTGATCAAGGCGGGCTGTTGACCGACGCGATCCGCAAGACCCCCTACGCTGTCCTCGTTCTCGATGAGATCGAGAAGGCCCATCCAGACCTCTTCAACATCCTGCTCCAGGTGATGGACCACGCGACCTTGACCGATAACAATGGAAACAAGGCGGACTTCCGCAACGTCATTCTGATCATGACGACCAACGCTGGCGCGCGCGAGTTGAGTGGATCGCCCCTTGGCTTTTCGACAGCTGAGCGGGGAGGGATTGGCGGCACGGGCAGTCGGGCACGTGGCGCGATCGAGCGGACGTTCAGTCCGGAGTTCCGCAATCGACTGGATGCCTGGATCGCTTTCGATCCCTTGACCGCCGAGACGATCGTCCTGGTGGTCGACAAGTTTGTGGCGGAGTTGCAAGAGCAGTTGGTCGACAAGCGGGTCACCCTCGAGCTGACGGAGGCGGCGCGGACTTGGCTGGCTCGCCACGGTTACGATGCCCAATTTGGGGCGCGTCCGATGGCGCGGTTGATCCAATCAAAGATCCGGGAGCCGCTCGCGGGGGAGATCCTCTTCGGTCAATTGCAGTACGGAGGGAGCGTGACGGTCGATGTGGTCGACGAGGGACTCACCCTGACTTACAACAGTGCGGAGACGGTCCAACAGGCCGGCGAGCAACGAACTGCTCTCGGATGACGGGCTCAAAACGGGATCGAACAGGTTCGATCCGGGCAATTTCAACCAAGACCAATTCCATTGAGACAAGGAGAGTTTCCTATGGGCAAGAGGCGCCGCGAGTCGGCCCGACATCTGCTTTGGTGGGGAGGCATCGCCATTGGGTTGGGGGTGGCGATCATTGGCAGCACGGGCAGGTGGTTGCATCCAGCAGTCTCCGCCGTGGCGCCGGATCGTACTCCCTGGAGTGGGCTCCAGTACCGCAACATTGGGCCGTTTCGGGGAGGCCGTTCGGTGGCCGTGGCGGGTGTCGCCTCGCAACCCATGACCTACTATTTCGGAGCGACCGGCGGAGGAGTCTGGAAGACGGTCGATGCCGGCGTCTCGTGGGAGCCGATCTCGGACG
>JBMUAP010000457.1:0-3268 GCA_049454155.1 Blastocatellia bacterium | reverse complement strand
GCAAGCATCGAAAAAAGACGACCACACTCTCCGTTGAGCGATTATTTTCAGGAACCCTCGACTCTGTTGGGCGTTTTGGCGTCCGTGTGTGTAGTTTGTGCTGAGGTGGCCAGCATTTGTTGGTCACCTTTTTTCTCCCTCCACACGCTCCTCCCTGCACAACTCTTCTTATAGCCCTGAACCGGCACTGTCACCCGTTAGTGACAGAGCAACAAGTCCGTCGCGGTTCGTTGTCAACAGTCTGCGTCAACGCTGAAACCGACAACGGGAGAGATGTTTACTGATAAAGGCTAACCTATTCTATTAGCAGCACTTTCCTCAGCCCAGACCACCTGCGCCGCGACTCCTGCATCATTGGCACGCTTCTTGCATTACATTACTGCGTCAGGAGAAGAGATCCCAGACCATGGAAATGGAACGGGCTCTCTCCCCCGAGGAGGGCGAGATCAGAAACGCCAAGCACAGAGCGGTCCTCGGGAAAAAGAGAACATTCGTCACGACAGGCTGCACGTTGGGACTGGCCCAACCCCTCCTTGAATCCTCCCGTGTCCTTCCTTCCAGCTCCCCGCCTCTTCCCTACCCCGAACATCCCACGTGCAGCCGTCAGACCAAGAGTTTCGCCGAGAGCAGTGAAAAGAGAGAGGCCGTCAGGAGCAGTAGATGACTCCTGACGGCCTTTCGTCGCTCTTGATCGGGAAGGACCTATTTGGCAGGCCCAAAAGCACGGACATAGCGGACCATCGCCGCGACCTCAGCGGGTTTAAGGGCCCCTTTGAAGCCGGGCATGATGCCAACGCCATTGATGATGCCATTGGTCAACTGCTTGTTGGTTCGGGAGGACTGCCATTTTGGATCGGTGAAATCAGGTGGCTGCAGGCTCTCGAGTCCTTTGCCATCGGAGCTGTGGCATTTCGCGCATTGGGTCTCGAACAGTGCGGCGATCGCCTTGCGGCCCCCTTTCGCTTGGGCATTGGGAGAGATGGGAGCCGCTCCAGACCAGAGGGCTGGGCCACACAAGGAGGTCATCAGCAAGACCATCAGCAGGGTAAAAAGCTTCTTCATGGGTACGGTTCCTTTGTTATCGTCTTTTCAGCATCAGCATAACGGGTAGATACGCATCAGGGCGACTCGGGATGAATGAATCGATTGGACCTTGCTCTACTCGCGCCCCGACCTCGCCTGATCAGCCCGGTGGAGGGCCCCTCCTCAAGCGTGTTTGTATCCTATAATCCTGCATCCGTGAAAATCAAGGGGGTGTTTGGCCGCAGCGCCAAGGAATCACTCGGGAAGATCTTCCGTTGCCGGCTCGGGGAGAAAGAAGCTCAGGAGCAGGCCAACTGCGTAGAGGAGCGTCCCAACAGCCGCCGCGGCATAGGCGAGGCGGGTCGCTGGGGAGCCTTCCGGCATCCAGCCGATGAGGCGGGTCGTCAGCAAGGCGGCCGAGGTTCCGATCATCCGGCCTCCGATATTGGCGGCGAAGCTTTCACCCGTGCCACGGAGGTGGGTGGGATAGACGCGCGGGAGGTAGTTTCCCCAGAAGCTCAGCTGGGCCACCGTGAAGAGGCCACAGAAGAAGATCCCCCACTTGAGCCCTTCCAGGCTGGAGGTTGCCGGAAAGAGAAAGACGATGGGCAGGATGATGAGGCCAGGGATCTGAAAGACCCGAATCAACCAGCGGCGACTGACGATCACCAGGACGAGGGCGGCGAGAAGGAACCGGCCGACCAGCCCCCCGATCTCTTGCCATTGCTGAACCGTCGCGACGATGGGTCGTTGTTGGGGGCGAGGGAGTACGCTCACCTCAGCCAAGCCGGGAACGATCTGGGGGATCTGCTGGATGGCGCCAAAGGCAATCCCCAGACTGCACGCAAACATCAAGGTGCTGACGATCGTCGTGCGGCGATAGGCGGGCTGAAAGAGTTCCCCGAGACTGGGGCGACGCAACGTCCCCGCCATCTTCTTCTCCCGCCAGACAGGAGATTCCGGCAGGAAGGGACGAATGAGGATCAACGGAACCGCCGGGATGATCCCCGAGATGAGCAGGTACCGCCAGTCTTCCTGCCGACCGTAGATCAACGGGAGGGCCTCCACGTTCCGCGCAATGAGGTAGGCCATCCCACTGACCATCACCCCGCCGAGAGAAGAGAAGGCCTGCGTGTAGCCGAGAACCTTCTCGCGTTGTTTGGGATGGGAGAAGAGTTCAGCAAGCCACGCGACCGCCGCCACGAATTCGACGCAGACGCCGACGAAAGTGGTGCAGCGCAGGAGGAGGAGCACCGGGAGGGACGTCGCGAAACCGGCAGCAAATGCCGAAATAGCATAGACGAGGATGCTCCAAGTCAGGACGCGACGCCGTCCCAGGCGGTCGGTCAGGTAGCCCCCGATCAGGCCGAAGATCCCTCCGCTGATCGCGGGAACATAGAAGAAGAGATCCCGCCACTGATTGTACTCCGGGCTGCCAAAGGTGAGTCCCCCGAGCCCTTCGAGCGCCGGGCGAATGATCAGCGGGAGCATAAGCAGTTCATACGTGTCGAAGGCGAACCCGATGACAGCGATGACGCAGATCAGCCACTGAATCGGGGTCAAGCGCGGCATCTCGTCGGTGAGTGTGGTCGTCTGGGACATCTCGAATCTCCTCGAACCCCGCCGGGCACTATGGCTGACGGTAGGTCGGACTGTTGGCAAAATAACGGAGCAAGGTCGCGGAGGTGGGCGGGGGAGTCAGCCACGAAACAACGACCATCCAGAAGGCAGAGAGGAGCGTCATCGGAACCACCGGGAGCAGCCCGAAGACGGTGGTCCCAGAGGGGGTGCGCGCCAGCACTTCGACTCCCTCGACCATCCACACCACCTGTGGGGCGGGCACGAGCCACTGAAAGACGGCGACGGCGGTCACGGCTGCCGCCGTCCAAAGGGTCGAGGCCAACGCTCCCCACTTGGTGCTCCTCTTCCAGAAGAGCGCCGCCACGAGCAGCGGCGAGAGAGCCGCAAAGCCGGAGAAGGCATACTGCACCGCCAGATCGAAGATCGGCTGGGGAGACCAGATGGCAATCAGGTAGGCGAGGACGGTCACCACCACGACAAAGACGCGCCCCATGACGACTTGGGCCGCCTCCCCAAACCGCTCCCGCCCCTCATAGTAGGCGAAGACATCCTCAGAAAACATCGTCGAGAGCGCCAGAATCTGGGAATCGCTCGCCATGACCGCGGCGAGGATCCCCGCGCCGAGCAGCGCGGCAAGCCAGATCGGCGCATAGTGCTCGAGCTG
>JBMUAP010000456.1:0-3270 GCA_049454155.1 Blastocatellia bacterium | reverse complement strand
TCTGATCGTCGTGGCTGCGGTCCTTCCGAAAAGTAGGACTCACTCGGTTCCGGCGGTGATGGGGGGTAGGGATGTTCTTCTGACAACGCTGTTCGATTCATGGATGATTCGAGTCCTCTCCCGACTGACTTTTGACAGCTCGCCTGTTTCAGTCCAGCTTCGTCGCGGCCCGATGGTAGCGGGCGATGATGTTTGGATCCGGATGCAGCGAGACCGTGCTCATCTCCCGACCCTCGTAAGGGAAGAGGGAGAGGATGTACCGGATCGACTCAAGCCGCGCTTTGCGCTTGTTGTTGGCCTTGACGATGATCCACGGACTGAACGAGGTGTGGGTCTGGCTCAACATCAACTCCTTGTAATGGGTATAGGCGTCCCACAACTCTTGCGCCTTGGCATCGATCGGGCTCAGTTTCCACTGCTTGAGCGGGTTGTGCGCCCGCGACTCGAAGCGTCGCAACTGCTCGCCCTTCGAGATCGAGAACCAGAACTTGACGACCTGCACCCCATCTTCGTAGAGCATATGCTCGAACTCCGGCACTTGCCGCATGAATCGTTCATACTGCTCCCGGGTACAGAAGGAGTTGACCGGCTCGACCACTGCCCGGTTGTACCAGCTTCGATCGAAGAAGACAATCTCCCCGGGATTGGGCAATTGGCGCATGTACCGTTGGAAGTACCACTGGCCCTGCTCCTCTTCGGTCGGCTTGGGAAGGGCGACGACCCGCATGGCGCGAGGATTGAGATGCTCTGTGAAGCGGCGAATGGACCCGCCCTTGCCGGCCGCGTCGCGCCCCTCGAAGAGGATCGCGACCCGCTGCCGACGGCTCTGGACCCACCGCTGCATCCGCACCAACTCGATCTGCAGCTTCTCCAGCTCGATTTCGTAAAGGAGGAGGCTCTCGATCTTTTGCGTGTCGATCTCGCGGGCCCGCAGCGAATCGATGAACGCTTTCGGGGAGCGGATCCCCAGCAGGTCCTCGAGCATCAGGATTGAGGACCGTGTCTCCTCAACCGCCTTACCCAGCGGGGGATCGATAGGGGGCGCCCCCTTCTCCTTTGCACTCAGCTCCGCATTGGCGAGCTGCTGCGGTGGTGAAACCTGGGCGTTGCCCTCCGCGCCTGTCACTGGTGCCGGCACAGACGCCTCCTCCTTCAGGTTCAGTAGATTGCTCGCGTCGATCGATTCCATCTCAGGGTACTCCTTCCTTGCTCAGAACCATACTTGGACGCTCAAAATACCTCGCTGCTTCCGGGAGTGCTGCTCGCCGGCGAGGCTGGTTGGGCACCCGCCGCACGCTCCTGGGCGGCTTCGCATTCGACACAAAAGCTGGTGAAGGGGAGGGCCTCAAGGCGTCGGACCGGAATCAGCCTCCCGCAGTGCTCGCACGTCCCGTACTCTCCGCGATCGAGCCGCACCAAGGCCTGCTCGATCCGCTCCATCTCCGCTCGGATCGAGTCGTCGAGCGCGGCGAGTACCTCGTCATTCTGAATCTCGATCGACTGCTCCTCCAGGAGCGTCGCCAAGGGCTCGTCGGCGTGGCGCAGATCACGCGAGACCCTCGTCAACCGTTCCTGAATCTCTTGATGACGCTGCGTCAACCGATTGCGGATTGCTTGATAGTCTTGCATACCCAACCTCTCTTTCCTTTCAACTCAACGCCCATCCTGGCTCGACCCGGACGATGGCATGGCTTGAGCGGCAGACATCCCCGGGATCTCCCGGTGGTTTCTTCCATGCCCAATCTTAAATTTGTGTAATGCAAACACAGTGCCAGGGTCTTCCCCGCCTGACCAGCTCTTCCACTCGACGTTGGCCCTGTTCCTCCTCGAGCCGGCTGGGGAAATCCTCGCAGCGGAAGTGGAATTTGGCTCAGGCGGATCGATACTGCCCGGCCTTTCCCATTGGCACACTGGGGCAGAAGTCCCCTGACAGTGAGCCAAGCCCGCGAGCCCACTCCGTTTTCCCCTCGCCTGCGTCAGCGGACTGGGCTGCGGCATTCCAGTTGCATTTCCATCCAGTGGTGGGAGTTGGCGGATTGGCCGAGCCATCCCACAGATGTTCCCAATTGTGCAAAGAGAGCCCACCGACAACCAGAGGAGAGCACGAAGATCATGGAGAGCGAAAAGACCGAGCCAGCCGCGAAGATGAAAGTCCTGATTGCCTATGATGGATCGGCCTGCGCCGAGGCGGCGCTGCAGGACCTCGAGCGGGCGGGTCTGCCCGCCGAGGTCGAGGCGCGGATCCTCTCGGTGAGTGAGGTAATCCTGCCGCCCCCGATGAGCTACACGCTGCCGAGTGCCGGGGCGCTCGATCTGCAGCGGCTTCTGGAGCAGAACGCGCGGGAGCTGGGAGAGGCGGCTGCCCGTCGAGTGGCCGCGAAGTTCCCGCAATGGAAGATCGAGGTCGAGGCGCACCCGGGCTCGGCAACGAACGCGATCATTACCCTCGCCGACGAGTGGCATCCGGATCTGATCGTCGTTGGTTCTCACGGTCGATCGGCGGTCGGGCGGTTGCTCTTGGGGAGCGTCTCCCAGGCGGTGCTCCACGAGGCTCCCGGGTCGGTGCGGATTGCGCGTGGTCCGGGCTATGCTGTCGGACGCGAGGGGGCCAGCCGGCTGATAGCGAGGGCGGCTCCCGATCCGACGGATCCGGTGCGGATCCTCGTCGGCATCGATGGCTCGTCGATCGCCGATGACGCGGTCGAGGCGGTCGCCGCCCGAACTTGGCCGCGAGGCAGCGTCGTCCGCCTCCTCCACGCCGACTTCGATATTTCGCCAGTTGCCGTCGACCATCTCCTCGTCGCGATTGCCAGTTGGATCGCCGAGGAGCGGACCCGCCTCGCCGATGCGGTCGAACGTGCTCGCCAGACGCTCCTTGCCGCTGGTCTGACGGTCGAGGTCGCCGTTCGGCCGGGTGATGCCAAGTCGCTGCTGCTTGAGGAAGCGGAAGAATGGCAGGCCGAGGTCATCTTTGTCGGCGCCAAGAACTTGAGCCAGGCCGGCCGACTCCGGCTCGGGAGTGTCTCGTCAGCGATCGCCGCCCGCGCCCATTGCTCGGTCGAGATCGTGCGGCGCACGAGGGAGGCGCACGCCTGATCCGACAGCAATCCCTGCCCGGACGATCCTCTCCCAGGCCACACTCGACTGGCACCGCTTCGACCTCGCGTCGGTTCGTCGCCAAGCGGATGACGCCTTCTCCCGTTTCGCCCGACTGAAACAGCGCCTCGAGCGAAAACAGCTCCCTTGATCAGCTCGCCCCTCGTCCCTAGC
>JBMUAP010000455.1:0-3273 GCA_049454155.1 Blastocatellia bacterium | reverse complement strand
CTCGAGGAGCAGTCCGACCACTTCGGGGCGCGTCTGTTGCTGGGATTGTTGAGCGGGGATATCGGCGAAGAAGATGCCGCGCGGCTCCACCTGGAGAAGGCGATCGCGCTCGATGCCGACTCCTTCGCGGCCCACTACGGGCTCGGGCGGCTGCTGGCAAGGGAGGGCAAGATGGTCGAGGCGCTTCCCCACCTCAAGCGCGCGCTGGCACTCAACCCTACGCCGGAGACCCACTACCTGGTTGGGCGCGCTTATCTCGACGATGGCCGACTCGAGCTGGCTTTGCGGCATCTGCAGAAAGCCGTCCGGCTCGATCCTCATTTCGATGTCGCCCAGTACAGCCTCGGTTTCCTCTACTGGCAGACCAACCGGATCGTCGAGGCGCGCAAGCACCTGCAGGCTGCTTATGAACTGAAGCCACAGAAGGCGTCCTACCGTCAAGCCATTGAAACCCCAAATGGAGATCCACTGCCGGGCCCACCTGTGCTCGGTTGGGGAAGCCTTTTTCCCGGCCGGAAACCCAAGGTCGAGGAGACCCGCTTTCACGATCTGCTCTGGCAAGACCTCCAGTTGCATGCTCTTCCCTCCGACCTCGCCCCGTTTCCGCACCGCCGTTCCGCGGGTCGGGATCTCAAGAAGACTTGAGCGGCTCGCCTTTGAGACGCTGGCAGCGGCATCTCTTCTCGGCTATACTGCGTGGGCTTCTGTCACCCCGGCAGAAGGCGGCGCGCTGGGCACGCGACGCTGCTGGGGTCGAGGGAGCGGAGTGGCTTAGCGAGCCCCTGGTGAGGGGCATTCGTTGAGTCGAGGTGCCTTCAACGATCAATTCTCTGTGGGGAACTGATCGTGGGCCAGTCGGAAGCCGGAGTCCTCTCTCTCGTTGCTGGTGGTGCAGCCGGCCCTCCGACGCCCACAATTCGTACCAAGCGGCAGCTGCGGGTTGTCGTTTATCGGATTGACGGTGCAATCAGACCCGTTCCTCGATTGCTGGCAGGTCTTCGATGGAAGAGCCTCGAGAGACTGCCACCTCGCGAGAGCGGACGATCACGAAATCACGGAATGGAATCAGAGAGGACGACATAAATCATGGCGATCGAGAAGAGTGAAAAGACAAAAGCGGTAGAGGCGGCCCTCCTCAACATCGAGAAGCAGTTTGGCAAGGGATCGATCATGCGGCTGGGTGCGCATCGAGTCGATGAGATCCCCGTCATCTCCACGTCGAGCATCGGAGTCGATGCGGCGACGGGCGTTGGCGGATTCCCCCGCGGACGCATCATCGAGATCTTCGGACCGGAGAGTTCTGGAAAGACAACCTTGGCGTTGCACGTCGTCGCCGAGGCGCAGAAGGCGGGCGGGATTGCCGCCTACGTCGATGCCGAGCACGCGCTCGACGCGGGATATGCCCAGAAGCTGGGGGTCAATATCGATGACCTCTTTGTTTCGCAACCCGATTCAGGGGAGCAAGCCCTTGAGATTGCCGAGTCGCTCGTCAGATCGAACGCGATCGACATCCTGGTGGTCGATTCGGTGGCGGCTTTGACCCCGCGTGCCGAACTCGAAGGCGATATGGGTGATTCCCTGCCGGGTCTCCAGGCCCGTCTGATGTCCCAGGCCCTGCGCAAATTGACGGCCGTCGTTGGGCGCTCCAATACCTGCCTGATCTTCATCAATCAGATTCGCGAGAAGATCGGCGTGATGTTTGGCTCGCCCGAGACGACGACGGGCGGCCGGGCCCTCAAATTCTACTCCTCCCTGCGAGTCGATATTCGCCGCATCACCCAGATCAAGGATGGGGAGACCATCACGGGGAACCGGACGAAGGTCAAGATCGTCAAGAACAAGGTCGCGCCCCCCTTTCGCGATGCTGAGTTCGACATCATCTACGGTGAGGGCATCTCACGATTGGGCGAGATCATCGATCTCGGTGTCGAGCAGAAGGTGATCGAAAAGGCTGGATCTTGGTTCTCGTACAAGGGAGAGCGGCTCGGACAAGGTCGCGAGAATGTCAAGAATCTCCTCCGTGAGAATAAGGAACTCTGCGCCAAGATCGAAGCCGAACTGCGACAGGCCCTCGGGATTGGAAAGTCCTCTGCTGCCGGATCCGAGACTCCCGCGGCTGCTGTTTCACCAGGTGCTTCTGCCAGCACCCCTGGCAGTGCGGCAGGTTCACCAGGACGGCGAACCGCGGCCTCCCGTGCCTCGGATGAGTCGTGAATCTTGCTCTTCCCCTCACTCATCGCCCCGGGCTTATGTGGCGGTGAGTGGGGGGGAGAGGGCAATCGTTGAAGACCCACTGAAGAAAAATCCCCCAGAAAGGAGCGGCGATGGCGACCCGATTGACCCAATTGGTCGACTGCGCTGGTTGAGCGGCCAAGCTGGCGCCAAGTGCGCTTGCCCAGGTGCTGGGCAGTCTACCCATTCAACCAATCGACCCCAACCTTCTGGTGGGCTTTGAAGACGCCGACGATGCGGCCGTCTACCGCCTGACGGATGAACTGGCGCTGGTCCAGACGGTCGACTTTTTCACGCCCGTGGTCGACGATGCCTTCGATTTCGGTCGGATCGCGGCGCTCAACGCCTTGAACGATGTCTGGGCGATGGGAGGACGACCCGTGACCGCTTTGGCGATCACGGCCTTTCCGCGGCAAGGGGTCGACCTCGCGATTCTCGGGGAGATCATGCGCGGCGGCCTCTCCATTCTGACAGAGAACGGGGTCACCCTCGTCGGTGGCCACAGCGTCCAGAATGACCAGATCATGTTTGGGTACGCGGTGACGGGGTTGATCGAACCCAACGCGATTGCCCGCAACCGGGGGGCACATCCTGGAGACTGCTTGATCCTCACCAAGCCGCTCGGAACCGGTCTCCTCGCGACAGGGATCAAGTTCGGCAAAGCCACACCAGAGATGGAACGGAACGTCACCGAGACGATGCTCACTTCGGGCCGGGAGGCGGGAGAGGCGATCCGTGCTTTCGGGGTCAGAGCGGCGACAGACATCACCGGGTTCGGGCTCCTCGGTCATGCTTGGGAGATGGCCCGTGCCAGTCGGGTGACGCTGGAGCTGGAGGCCAAACGACTCCCGATCCTGCCGGGAGCCCTTGAGATGGCTGCCCAACGGATGCTGACCCAGGGGGATCGCACCAACCGCGAGTATGTCGGGGAGGACGTCTCTCTCTCCGTCGAGTTGTCGAAAGAGATGTGCAGCGTCCTCTTTGATCCACAGACCGCTGGAGGAATGTTGATGGCGTTGCCCGAGTCGAAGGTCAGCGAAT
>JBMUAP010000454.1:0-3274 GCA_049454155.1 Blastocatellia bacterium | reverse complement strand
CTGGAGGAATGTTGATGGCGGTGCCTGAGTTGAAGGTCGGCCCGATGCTTGATCGGCTTCGTCCGGCTTATCCGGAGGTCGCCGCCATCGGGCGAGTGACCGAACTGCGGAGCCACGCCCTGATTGTTTACGGGTAAAGTGGGAACTGAGACTCTCCGTCGTGGGCCTGGTTTGAGCCCCGACCTTCTCTGGATTCGTCCACACGGGTCTGGGGGAGGCTGGGGCCTTGCTTTTTCGTGCAGTCAGACCGGGCAAGTCCTGGCTGGTCAAGCCAATTCTTGACAAGGGGGGAGGCTCGCCCTACCATTCGCCTTCGTTTTCATTGAGCAGGCATCGAAAGGGAAGTGAAAGGACGGCATGAAAGAGCGACGCAAACGGCGGGTAGGGATTCTCGGCGCGACGGGAACGGTAGGGCAGCGTCTGATCCATATGTTGCGGGATCACCCGTACTTTGAAGTGGGGGCCCTGGCAGCCTCTGATCGGTCGGAAGGCAAGCGATTTGTGGAGGCCTGTCCCTGGAAGTTGCCGTGGGAGATGCCGGCGGAGGTGCAGGAGATGCGGTTGCAGCCGTGTACCCCGCCTCTCGATTGTGATCTGGTCATCGCCAGCCTCCCGTCGGATACTGCCCGGGTAGCGGAAGCGGCATTTGCTGCGGCAGGGTATCCGGTGATCAGCAACTCATCGGCCTTTCGGATGGCCGTGGACGTTCCTCTCCTGGTTCCAGAGATCAACCCGGATCACCTGCAGCTCATTCCCGTACAGCAGCGGAACCGCGGGTTCCAGAGAGGGTATCTGGTGACCAATCCGAACTGCACGACGATCGGCTTGGTCCTCGCCCTGGCCCCGCTCGACCGCGCGTTCGGCTTAGAGGCGGTGATGATGACGTCGCTCCAAGCGATTTCGGGAGCGGGCTATCCTGGGGTGGCCTCGATGGACATCATCGACAACGTCCTCCCCTATATCAGTGGCGAGGAGGAGAAGGTCGAGGAGGAGCCGCAGAAGATTCTCGGGAGTCTCGCCGGCGGGAGCATTCAATCGGCCCCATTCCTCGTCAGTGCCCAGTGCAATCGGGTTCCCGTGCAGGATGGGCACCTCGAATCGGTTCGCGTCAAACTGCGGCAACCAGCCCCTCTCGAAGAGGTCAAGGCGGTGCTGCGTGGCTTTCGCGGGCTGCCGCAGGAGCTCAATCTGCCGACAGCCCCAGCCCATCCGATCCTGGTACGGGAGGAGGTCGATCGCCCCCAACCCCGCCTCGACCGGGAGACGGAGAAGGGAATGGCGACGGTCGTCGGGCGGATTGCCCGTGACACAATCTTCGACTACAAGTTGACCTTGATCAGTCACAATACCATTCGAGGGGCAGCCGGGGCAGCACTGCTCAATGCCGAGCTTCTACTCTCGCAAGGACTCCTCGAATAGGCCAGTCTGAGAGCGGTCCCAGAAACCCAGTGGCCACTGATGGATGAAGAAAGGCGAGAGCGAGTGAACGGGGGGAACAACCACGCATGTTGATCGTGATGAAGTTTGGGGGGACCTCGGTGGGAAGCGCCGAGAGGATCGCCGAGGCGGCGGCCCTGGTTGCCCGTGCGGTGTTGGAAGGACATCGTGTCGTCGTCGTCACTTCGGCGATGAGTGGGATCACCAACCTTCTTGTCGCCACGGCGGAAAAGGCTGCCCGGGGGGAGTGGGACCCTTCGGTCCGCGACGAGCTCCTGCGGCGGCATACGGTGGTCGCCGAGCAGGTCATCCTCGATCCGGAGGCCCGCCAGCAGGCACTCGCCTCGATCGGTCGTCGACTGGACGGAATGGAGAAGCTCTGTTTTGGCCTGTCGATGGTCCACGAATTGACGCCGCGACTGTTGGATGCGATCTCAGGGGTTGGCGAGTGTCTCTGTGCCCCGCTTCTGGCGGGGGCAATTGCCGCCAAGGGGCTCCTCTCCCATCCGATTGAGGCCACGGAACTGATCGTCACCAACGACCATTTTGGGGCAGCCGAGCCGCTGCTCGAACCAACGCGCCTGCGGACCCAAGCGCGACTCCGTCCCTGGCTCGACGAGAGGATCGTGCCGGTTGTCACGGGCTTCATCGGTGCAACGGAAGAAGGGCTCATCACCACGCTCGGGCGCGGCGGATCCGACTACTCCGCCTCCATCCTCGGAGCGGCCCTCGATGCCGATGAGATCTGGATCTGGACCGATGTCAATGGCGTCATGTCGGCCAACCCGACCGAAGTCCCGGAGGCCCGTACTCTCCGCGAAATCTCCTACAGTGAAGCTGCCGAGTTGGCCTATTACGGCGCGAAAGTCCTGCACTACAAGACGATCCTCCCCGCTTACAAGCAGGATATCCCCGTCCGGATTCTCAACAGCTTTCAGCCGGAAGATCCGGGGACGCGGGTGACGGTGACGGGGCGCCCCTCCTCCCGCGGAGTCAAGGCCGTCACCTCCTTTCGCAATGTGACGATGTTGACGATCAGTGGCCGAGGGATGCAGGGGATTCCAGGAATTGCGGCCAAGGCCTTCGCTGCCGTCGCCTCTGAACGGGCGAGCATTCTGATGATCTCCCAGGCCTCTTCGGAGAACAATCTCTGTTTTGTCGTTGGTTCGCCCGAGGCGCCGCGCGTGCTCAAGGCGCTACGATCTGCCCTGGAACTCGACCTGCTGCAAGGACATATCGAATCGATCGAGCAGGATGAGTCGGTCGCGGTCGTTGCCGTTGTTGGGGATCGGATGAAGGGAACCCCAGGCGTCGCGGGAAAGGTCTTTGGCGCGCTCGGCGAGAGTGGGGTCAATGTCATTGCGATCTCGCAAGGATCGTCCGAACTCAATATCTCCCTGATCGTTACCGAGAAGGAGGCGGCCGAAGCCGTTCGCGCGATCCATCGAGCCTTCCAACTCGATCAGCCCGCACAACCCTGATCGTCGCAGGAGCCCCCATGCCACATCTTCAATGTCTTGCCTGCCACCAGGTGGCTCCGCTCACAGAGAAGCTCTACACCTGTCCTGCCTGTGACGGACTGCTCGACGTAGTCTACCCTCTGGCCGAGGACACGCTTGACGGGCCAAGCCTGCAACGCCGCTGGGAAGAGCGCCTGGGCTCCCGCGGTCGACCAGAGTGGGGTCTGGCGCTATCGGGAACTTCTCCCGGAGCCAGACGAGGCGCGCATCGTCACCTTCCAGGAGGGCAACACCCCGCTCTGGGAGGCGCCTCGTTGTGCCGCCTATGCCGGAATGAGACGTCTGACCTTCAAGCACCTCGGCATGAACCCGACCGG
>JBMUAP010000453.1:0-3275 GCA_049454155.1 Blastocatellia bacterium | reverse complement strand
CCTTCCTCATAGGCGCGCCATTCTTCCGCCGGCTCCTCATCCAGTGCCGTCCAGCTTTTTCCTGTCGAGAGATCGAGGACCAGAAAGTTGTCTTCGTTGCCCGTCCGCATCAGACCAATATCGGTCTGGGCAAAAAAGGCAAGGATGATCGAGGAGGGATCACTCATCATGATTGACGTTCCACCAGGTCCAACGCCTGTTTGAGGTCTTCGAGGATATCTTCCACATCCTCGACTCCCACCGAGACGCGGACGAGGCCCTCGGTAATCCCCAGCTTGACACGCTGAGCTTCTGGGACAGAGGCGTGGGTCATGCTTGCGGGATGGCAGATGAGGGACTCCACTCCCCCCAAACTCTCCGCCAACGCGCACAGTCGCACATTGTTCAAGACGGTTCGAGCGGCAGCGAGCGAGCCGGTCTCGAAGGAGATCATTCCGCCAAAGCCTGCCTGCAGATGGCGTGCCCGGGCGTGCTGGGGATGGCTTGACAGGCCCGGATAGAAGACCCGCTCGACTTTCGGGTGGCTGGCAAGAAACTCAGCTACCTGTCGACCATTCTCGTCGTGCTGACGCATTCGCAGGGCGAGGGTCTTCGTTCCTCGCATGATCAGAAACGCGTCAAATGGAGAGAGGATGGCCCCCACGGCATTTTGGAGAAAACCGATCCGTTCCTGGTCCTCTTCCCGGGTGGTGATGACCACTCCCCCGACACTGTCGCTGTGGCCGTTGAGGTATTTCGTCGTTGAATGCAGGACCAAGTCGGCTCCCCATTCGATCGGTCGCAAGAGGTACGGGCTGAGAAACGTGTTGTCGACGACCAGCCGCGCTTCCCGGCTCTTCGTCAATCGAGCGATCCCCTCGAGATCGGCGATCGCCATGAGGGGGTTGGTCGGAGTCTCGACAAAGACCATTCGGGTGTTGGTGCGCCAAGCGGCTTCGACCGCCGCTGCCTCCGTCGTGTCGACATAGCTGAAGTCCAGCCCGAACTGGCGCAGAACTCGCTCGAAGAGCCGGTAGGTCCCCCCGTAAGTATTCTCCGAGACGATGACGTGGTCCCCTGACTGAAGCAACCGGAGGATCGTGTCGATCGCCGCCATTCCGGAAGCGAAGCAGTGGGCCGCCCGGCCTCCTTCCAACGCTGCCAGATTTCGCTCCAGCGCCAGCCGTGTTGGATTGGCTGTCCGCGCGTACTCAAACCCCTTATGCTGCCCGAGGGTCTCGTGCACGTAGGTCGACGTCTGATAGATTGGTACGGTGACCGCTCCCGTCGAAGGATCCGGTTCCTGCCCGGCGTGAATCGCAAGCGTCGCAAATGCCATATCGAGTATTGTCCCTGCTTCCCACGTCCCTGCTGCTCACATCCTTGGCGCGGCTCTTGGTCTTTCGCCGTGGTCAGGATGGGTAGGGATTCTCCTGGACCGAATCGACCAGGCTTGATTCTGAGCCTCCCATAGTAAAAGATTTCCTCCCCAAAAGGGAAGTAACCCGCGCAGAAGTCTCCAATCAGAGAAATGAGGAGATCGCTTGAGTCCCCCACGGGTGGTCCTTACAATCTCCATGTTCGACAACCGTGATGAGTGAACGTACGTGACCAGTTTCCTCTGGAGAGCGGCCTGGGTTGGTCAGAGAAGGGAAGGACTGGGATAGATCTGGAAAGGAGATGCTTCATGGCACAGCGGCGGATTGAGAGCCTCGAAGAGTTGCGATCCCTGATTGGCGGAGCCTCGGGCGAGGGGGGGAGTGAGGTGGTAGTTGGGGATTGGCACGAAGTCACCCAGGCGCAGATCGGCCTCTTCGCCGATGCGACCGGGGATCACCAGTGGATCCACATCGACCCGGAACGCGCGCGGATGGATTCGCCCTTTGGCGCGACCATCGCGCACGGCTTCTTGACCCTCTCGCTCCTCTCGCAGTTTCTCAGCCAAGCCCTGCAGCTCGCCTTCCCGTTGCGGATGGGGATCAACTACGGACTCAACCGGGTGCGGTTCGTCTCTCCCGTCCCCGTCGGATCCAGGATCCGCCCGCGCATCGTGCTCACCAGCCTCGAACCGTTCTCCGGAGGAGAGCAGGCGACTTGGTCCGTCACCATCGAGCGGGAGGGAAGTGAGAAGCCGGCCTGTGTCGCCGAGTGGCTGGTCCGCTACTACCTCTGATCGGCACTCAATGCGCTCACGCGACTCTGGCCGGCTCGCCACGGGTTGTTGTGGAGCGGAGGAGGAGACGATGAAAATGGACGCCGCCCGTTCGTCCCACAAGCTCTTTGATCTGCACGTGCCGCTGGAAGGCACGCGCTACCTTCGCCATTTCAGCGGAGAGGTCGATTGCCTGACCGAGGACGAACTCCGGGTCCGCGGACGGATGCGCGACCATCGCTTTGATCTCGAACACGAATGGTTGCTCCGCACACCGACCAAAGACTCTCCAACCTACCTGATTCTCGAAGCCAAGGCCCGTTACCTCGCGGGCGAGGGAGAGCGGTTCTCTCCGGATCTCTGTCGTGCCTATCAGGGGCTGGCCGGACTCCCGGTCGGCCGGGGGTTCACCTCCCGCGTCCTTCATCAATTGGGCCACGCGCCGGGGAACCGGGAACACCTGCTGCTCGCGATTGAGATGGCGCGCGCTGGCCAACAGGTCTATCAGGTCCCACCGCCACTTGAAGCCCAAGTCAGGGCGACGCTTGGCCCCAGCGTGCCTCTCCCGCTCCTCTCCTGGAGCAAGGACCGGGCCTATATGCAGGAGTTGGCCAACTCCTGCTACACCTACCGGGACGCATCCGAGACGACTTTCCGGGAAGGTGGCGTTCGCTGTGGGTTTGATCCTACTGTCTCGCGCGCCCAACCCGGGACCGATCGCGTCTTCTGGCGCACCAAGAGATTGACAATCACCGCGGTACCGGACGCTGATCCGCCGGGACGCTACCATTGTGAGAACTGGATGGAGGACCGGGTGCACGATATCCGCGTGGCTTTCGACTTGCTCCCGGATGGGACGATCCGCCACGCGCAAAGCACCGGCGAGCGTCTTCCCTATCACGGACTTTGCGAGAAGCCCCATCAGCGGATGGCGGGGCTGGAGGGGCGGCGGGTGACCTCGGCTTTCGTCTCGCAGTTCGCCGAGCAGATCGGGGGGGCGCAAGGGTGCACGCACCTCTTTGACCTCTCCGTCGACTGCTTGCGGCTGATCGACTTTCACTCGTGAAACTCCACGGGCAGCCAAATTGGGAATGGAGAATGGGGTAAATGGAGAATGGAGAATGGGGTAAATGGAGAATGGAGA
>JBMUAP010000452.1:0-3276 GCA_049454155.1 Blastocatellia bacterium | reverse complement strand
CGCCGTCGACCCACGGGGCGATTGGGTTTACGACCGACCTCGCCCCCTCGATGACGCTCGGCTGCGGTTCGTGGGGGGGGAACGTCACGTCGGACAACATCTCCCCACTCCATCTGATGGACATCAAGCGCATCGCGTTCGAGACCAAGCCCCTTGCCGGAGAGGTAGGACATGGGTTGGTCGGCAGGACCGTCTCAGGTAATGGCACGGCGGCTGCTTCCGTATCAACTGGAATGGTCTCGCCTCCCTTTTCTCCTGCCGCAACCGCTGAGCGCCCGTTCGTCACGGCTGCTGAGATTGACCGGGTTATCGATCACTTTCTGGCGCAGCGCTTGACCCCAGTCCGACCAGCCGTTCCTCCTCCCGTTTCCGCTCCCCCTGCCACCCCTGCGGTGGAGCCCAAATTGGTGCCAGTCGATTTCGTGAGTGAGGAGGATGTCCGGGTGGCGATCCGCCATTCTGCCCGCATCATCATCGACCGTAAGACCATCCTGACGCCCGCGGCACGGGATCTTGGTGGTGACCACGATGTCTTTCAGATCGTCTGACGCGAGAGGAACTTCTCTCAGCGCCCACTACCAGAGCCGTGCTGGGGCGTTTGCTGACCGGGTGCTCAAACCGTACCCGCGCAGTTGATCGGTAGTGATCTTCCCTCCGCGAACCCGAAAGATTCCAGGATACTGATCTACCCAGCCTTCACTTGCGGCTGGCATGTATTGGCGAGCATTCGCCTCAATTCCGACGACTCCTGGGACGTGAGCCGCGATCCCGACCGAATGGATCAGCGAGGCTCCTGGGCAGGTCAGGTCTTGCACCGTCAAAAACATGCCGTAGCGGCGCGCGGCCGCCGCCATCAGAATCGTGTGGCTCTGGCCCTTGCAGGCCTTCAATGCCACACCGGTGTACCCCATCTCTCGCGCCAACTCGAGGCTCTCCACGTCGACCAGCGACTCGTCGACGACGATCGGTCGCAGCTTCGCCGCCGCCTGCATCTTGTTTCCCCGATTGGCCGTCAGATCTCGCGCCGTCGGCTGCTCCAGGTAGAGGATCCGCTCGAATCCCCGCGGTGATCGCTCCCGGACCTTTCGTAAAAACTCCAGCACATACTCGACATCTGGGCACCGTTCATTGAAATCGACACAGTACCGCCACTCCGCCCTCGGCCGCGTCTCCCACGCGACGCGGTCGACCTCCACGACCCGCTCAATGTCCCACTGCAGGTCCTCTCCTTGCAACTTGATCTTCAAATGGGTCAGTCCATCCCGCTCGATCCATTCCCGCAAGTCTTCCGGCCCCCCATCTCCGATCCGCGGCCCCCCACTCTCGGCCTTGACTACGTCCATCCCACCCACCGAATGAAAGACCCATAACCACCGCCGGGGTCGCTCCGCTCCTACTCGTTTCCATTCCTGCCACCCCTGCCACCCCTGGGGGGAGTCGAGATATCCTCCCAGTGGACGGTTGAGCCAGGGGAGATTATACGTCTGATAACACGAGCGGGAATGGAGATGACCATAGGCATCGTGAAGGGCGGCATCGAAGGGGCTGGCGCAAACGAGAGTAGCGAGTTTGGGGAGGAGGGGGGAGACAGCGCGAGCTTGGTCGAGAAAGGACGGGAGGAGGCGATGGTAGAGTTCGATGGGGTGTCCAAAGTCCTGGAAGTGACGCAGGAGTTCTGCGAGTCGATCGGCGAGGCGTCGCATGAGTTGGAGGGTCGCCGCCGGCGCGAGGGTTTGAGAAGGGAAGGCCCAGACATTTCCGAGGGGCATGGAGCCCATGCCAGTCGCCTTGCGGCCATCCCGACCGCGGACGGTGATGAGGGTATGGAGCAGGGTGGCACGGTCGACAGGGACTCCACCAAATTTGTAGGGGGTGCGGTAGGCGACCTCCTGATAGCGCCACTGGAGATCGACGATCTGGATATCGGTGGGCCGGGGGAGGCTGGTTGAGCCAGAAGGGCGAGCTGCGAGGAGGGAAGCTGCACCTTGAAGAAAGCGGCGTCTGGGAAGGCCAGGGCGGTTCATGACTGGTGGGTCTCCTGGATCAATCGACGAACAAATGTCAGATCACGCTGGGCGGCGAGAAGAATCTGGCGGCGCTGCTCGGTGCTGGTTCGACCCTCAAGAGGGTATTCGAGGTGGAGCGAGACAGGGCCGCGAAAATTGATCTGGCGAAGTTTCCGAAAAAAGAGAGGCCAGTTGACCATCCCGTCACCAAGGGGGGTGTCGACCGGCCTCCAGCCACGATCTGTTCGTGCCCAGAAGAAGTCCTTGAGGGCGATCATCCGCAAGCGTGGGGCGGCGTGTTGGAGGGCGAGCCGCCACCCGTTGCCGCCTCCTTCGCAGACGGCGTGTCGAATATCGAAGTAGTACCCGGCGTGAGCGGGAGGGATCCTCCGCATCGCCGGATCGATCTCGCTGAGGACCGAGCCGAGGGAGCCCGTGTGGTTGTGGAATCCAGCGACGATCCGGTGGCGGGCACCGAGGGCAGCAAGTTCGGCAAATGATTCCATGGCGCGGCGGGTCTCGCTCACCGGATCAGTGTCTTGGTCCGGGTAGTAGCCCGGCTTGAAGAAGGGAATGGAGAGTTGCCCGGCCGTCGCGAGCAGGGAAGAGGCGTGTGGGTCATCGGCGCGAGTCAAGTTGGTGGTGATCATCGGCAGGGCAAGTCCCTGGCGACGAATGGCGGCGTGGGCGAGGGGAAGATCCTCGACTGCCCGCGCAGGCAGGACGTGGCCGCCAGGCCGGACGGTCAGGTCAACGCCGTCAAACCCCGCCTCTTTGACCGCTTCGGCGAGTGCTTCCCAGCCGAGCATCGGCAGATGCTTGGAGAAGAGGCAGATTGGGCCGGGGTGCCAATCGCTCTTTTCCGCTGAATCCTGTCTCCCTCTGCCCACCAGCAGGAGGGAGGCTGGCAGGGAGGAGTGTTGAAGAAATCGGCGACGGGAAGGATCGATCAGGGTCGGCACGGTGATTCCTCGCAGGGGCGTGGTCTTTGGGGAAGTGGGCCGAGGCTCGTCAACGAAGTAGACAAGTCCCCCGTCGATCCGGCACTATGCCCTCGTCTTCCCGGCAAGAGGGAGGTCGATTCCCGAACAGTGGAGGTCCAAAGGTGAAACATACGCTCGCACTGATTCTCATCATTTCCAGCCTGCTTGGCAGCCTGGCGTGCCGCTCTTCTTCCCAGCCGGCAGCGACCGATCGGGAGAAGCCGTTGCGGGTCGTGCTCGGCAGCGTCGCGGAGAATCAGCGCCGCGACGACTGGCAGATGACCCAT
>JBMUAP010000451.1:0-3291 GCA_049454155.1 Blastocatellia bacterium | reverse complement strand
TGGACGAAGGCGATGTCCTGTCCCTGCCCTCTGTGCTGATGGAGCAGAAAAGCTTTCTGTGGAAGCTGCCGGGCAGCATCCTCCCAGAGAAGGCCACTGGCAAGCAATCGCTCGCGGGAGGAATAGATCCCGACATTGCGCCCCTGGTCGAGCCGTAAGGGCGCAAGAACGCGATTGCTCTCGACCAAGGCTTGGATCTCGCCATCCGTCCCGGCCGCCAGCCAGTGCTCCCGATCGAGGACGACCCGCAAAAGGGACCCCGGAGTCGATTCGGGAGGCTCCTGGAGGGGCCGAATCGCTTGTTCATAGGTCGTGGCAGGGGTCGGGTTGGCTGGTGGAGGGGAGGAGAGAGGGGGGGACGGGCCGACCCGCCGTTCTGGGCGGGCTGCGAGCAAACCAACCGATTCCTGGGCGGCCCAGCGGGTCGCCTCCGCCAGCGTGATCAACGTCCCCCCAGCCTGAACCCAATCCCGCAAACGTCGCAGTGTCTCCGAACCGGCGAGAATCGAATAGCTCCCACTCGGCATGACCACCACGTCAAAGTCTCGCAGATCCGCCCTGGCCAGGGATCCAACCCGCAGAACGGTGGCCGGCTGGCCGTAGCGCCGCTCGAGCACATAGCGGGCCCACCCGGCAGAGAGACTGCTGACCGGCGCATCCCACAATAACAGAACCTTTGGCAATCGCAACGAACGCGTCTGGTTGCTTCCGAGCGAGGTCCCTTCGGCGACGAACCCACTCCCCAGGGGAATCAGCTCCGCCTCGGCCTGCCAAGCAATCGCCGCAAGGGCGGTCCGCAACGCCGGAGAATTCTCCGCGCTGCGGAAGAAGAGAACTCCGTGTGGGAACCGCTGGCCGTCGACGACGACAGGTTCCGCCAGAAAACGAGCCCGAAAGCCTTGTCGCAGTGCCGCGAGGGCAACCCGAGCAGCCGTTGGATTCCACGGCAGTGCGTATCCGACGATCGCCTCCGGCAAGAGGCGAGGCCCCTCGCCGCGCTCGCGGGCCAGACGGTCGAGGGTCACTGGCGCCAGCGGCCCTGTCACCGGCCCTGTCACTTGGTGGACGACCAGATCATAGAGCAGCGGTAGATTCCAGGCAGTCACATCGTAGATCTGGTCGGGCTGTCGATTGCGTCGTCTCTCCTCTTGCTGACGGAGAAAGTCAGCCGGCATCTGCGCCTGCGGATCGAGAAGGTTGCGTACCAGCATCCCAGCCGGCTGGGGCAAGGGAACGAAGAAAGTGCCGGCGGGAAAAGTCTGCCCTTCGAGACGCAAGGGCTCGCCCGATCGCTCGACCCGGATTCCATTGCGAAGCAAGGTCCGGACCAAACGCAGGACTTGGCCCTCGTCCCGGTTCTCGGAGGCAGGGGGAATGACGTAGCCCCGCACGGATCCTTCCCCAGCCGTGCGGCGGAAGCGGGCAAAATCGCGGAGGAGCGCTTCCCGATGGCGTGCGGCCGTGGAGAGGGTCGAGAGGGCGGCAGTGAAGTGCTCGATGGCACCGTCGAGGTAGGTCAAAAGGGTTCCATCGCGTCGACGATAGACCAGCCCTCGGGCGGACCCCTTCTCGAAGGTCATCCCGATCGCTCCCTGCGCCATTGGCCAGGAGACGCCATATCCCGGATAGAAGGCATCGAAGACTTCCCGGTTGAAGTAGGGAAAGCCCCGCCGGTCGAACCGGTCGGCGGTGGCTCGCCCAAACCGCTCGAGCCACTCGGCCTGCTTCGCCGTCATGTGCGGATTGGGTGGGGGCGCACCGGGGGGGAAATAGTAGGTCGACTCTCCGCCCATCTCGTGGAGATCGACGACGACGTGCGGCATCCAGTCGAGCAACAATCGGACGCGCCCTTCGCTCTCCGGCTGTGTCTGCGCGAACCAATCCCGGTTGAGATCGAAGAGGTAGTGGTTGCTGCGCCCTCCCGGCCAGGGCTCGTCGTGCTCCGCTGCCAACGGATCCGGGTCCGGCGTCGCGGCCTGCCCAAGCAGGTTCTGATAGACAAACCGGGCCCGGCCATCCGGGTTCTGCATCGGATCGATCAGGACGATCGACTCCCGGCGAATGAGGTCGACCGTCTCATCCTGCTGAACGGCGAGCAGGTGGTAGGCCAGCGCCATGGCGGCCTCTCCCGAGGAGATCTCGTTCCCGTGCACGCCGTGCAGCAAGGCCACGACGACGGGGAGCTCCCGGATGAGCGGCTCCGGGTCGGCCACGGGGGGGGCCTCGCCATTGCCTGCCAACCGCCCGAGGCCCGCGCTCACCCGTTCCAGATCCCGAAGGCGGTCGGGACTGGCGAGGAGAAGCGCGAAGAGCGGGCGCCCCTCCCAGCTCTCCGCGTAACGAACCAGGCGTGTCCGGTCGGGTACCGCCTCTTGCAGCGCCGTCAGGTACCGCAAAATCCCCTCGGGCGAGGTGATCCGTTCCCCCGCTTCGTGGCCAAGCACCTGCTTGATCGTCGGAACACGTGGGTCATAGGTCGCGCCAGGAGCAAACTCGGGAACCTGCCCGACGGCGGTCACGACCAGGATCAGGACCAGGGCCGCAAACAAGAGCCCCCAATGAATCGATCGATCAATTATGGTCCGCATCGAACGCCACTCTCCCTTCCAGACTGCCTGCTGGACTCTCACCGCTTGCCTCGCCGGACGGCCCTCAGCGTCGCTGGAGGGTGCTCAGTCGGATCCGACGTTGAATGTTGATCTGCCCATCTTCGTCCCGAACCTGGAGCGCAATCACCGGGTCAGACGGACTCCAGTCGAGGGTGATCAGCCCAAAATTGTTTCCCCAGTTCATCGTCCCAACCCGGTGGCGGTTGCCTTCGTAGGGGCGCCAGACCTTTGACGCATTGTTCATCCCACTGGCCGTCAGATCGTACAGAGGGTAGCCAACCCCACCATCCATCATCGAGAGTTCGGCAAGGTGGCGATCCCCGCTCAGAAAGACTACGCCTGTCGCCCCCGTCTCCCGAATGAGGGTAAAAAGCCGCTCCCGCTCCCGCGGAAGATTCATCCATTTTTCCCAGCCGTGGTCTTCGGCGACCACCTGAATGCTCGAGGCGAGGAGGCGAACCTCCGCCGGCTCGCGCAGCTGCGCTTCCAACCAGCGCCACTGCTCTTCTCCAAGCATGGTCTTCCCCGGGGTCTCATCCGGGATGTAGCGACCGACCCCAGGCTGATTGGCTGGTCTGGGCCTGAGCGGACTGCGGTGGTACCGCGTGTCGAGCAAGATCACCTGCACCCGTTTTCCGGCTGGGCCGTAGACGACGGAACGATAGACTCCTTCCTGGCGGCG
>JBMUAP010000450.1:0-3295 GCA_049454155.1 Blastocatellia bacterium | reverse complement strand
AGCAGTTCAATGACCAGTTGTCAGGGGAGTTCTACGTCCTCATGCAGCAGGATGGGTTATCACGACCGGGCAATATTCCAGTGACGGGCGCGATCTTTCGGTACACGCTCTGAGCAAGGGGCGCACGCTCTCGATCCAGCCACGAGACGGCGCGTCCAGGGCGATTCTCTGGGAGCGCAATCGCTTGTCGCCAGACAGCCTGCCCGCTATAGTGGCGCGGAAAGGAGACTCCCATGAACCAGATTCAGCATCACCGTGTCACCGAACTGCCGGAAGAGCGGGTGACGGACCTCTTTGGGCGCAAGTTCTTCAATGGAGAGCAGATCACCCTCGCGTTTCTGACCATTGCCAAGGGAGGGGTCGTTCCGCGGCACGAACACGAGAGCGAACAGTTCAGCTACTGTATTTCAGGGTGTTTGCGGTTCCAGATCGGGGACGAGGAGGTGATCTTGCGAACCGGCGAACTGGTACAGATTCCCGCCTGGGTTCCCCACGAGGCGGTGGTGATCGAGGACTACACTGGATTTGATGTCTTCAGCCCGCCGCGGCGGGATTGGATTGAGGGGACCGACGACTACCTGCGCCAGTCCCCCCGCTAGAAATGGTCTCCCCTCGGCCCGATGCTATCCGTCGAGCCCCAATTTCCGCCACTTGGCGTCGACCAGCCGTTTGACCTCCTCCGAGGTGTTGTTCTCGCGGGGCCAGCGCCGGTCGAACCCCTCGTTCTTCCACTTCCGGGTCGCGTCAACTCCCATCTTCGACCCGTATCCCATCTGGCGCGAGGCGTGATCGAGGACATCCACCGGCCCCATCGTGAACTGGATATCACGTTCGGGATCGATGTTGTTGAGAACCTTCCAAGCGACTTCGCTCGGGTTCTGGACGTCCGTATCGTCATCGACGACGATGATGCACTTGGTGAACATCGCCTGCCCCAACCCCCAAATGGCATTCATGATCTTGCGGGCATGACCGGGATACTGCTTGCGGATCGAGACCAGCATCAGGTTGTGAAAGACCCCTTCGAAGGGCAGGCTCATGTCGACGATCTCGGGAAACTGTCGCTTGAGCACGGGGAGCGTAATGCGAGTGATCGCCCAGCCCATGTAGCAGTCTTCCATCGGAGGGCGTCCGACGATGGTCGTCTGGTAGATCGGGTTCTTGCGATGCGTGACAGTGGTCACGTGAAAGACCGGATAGGGCTCTTCGAGCGTGTAGAAGCCGGTATGGTCGCCAAAGGGGCCCTCAATCCGGCGCTCTGTCGGATCGACATACCCTTCGAGGACGATCTCCGCCGACGCGGGGACTTCGAGATCGACCGAGACGCACTTGACCATCTCGATCGGCTTCTCGCGGATGAAGCTGGCGAAGATCATCTCGTCGAGATCGTCTGGCAGAGGCAGCGTCGCGGCAAAGTTGGTGATCGGTTCGGCACCGATGGCGACGGCAACCTCCATGCGGGGAGATCCCTGCCGTTCGAGGTCGCGCTGGTGAGCCGCTCCGTGCTTGTGGATCTGCCAGTGCATCCCGGTGGTCTTCTCGTCATAGACCTGCATCCGGTACATCCCGCAGTTGCGCTTGCCGGTGCGAGGATTCTTGGTGAAGACCATCGGAAAGGTGATGAAGGGTCCTCCATCCGCTTCCCAGCACTTGAGGACCGGAAAGTCGAGCAGGGAGAACTCTCCCTCGCGAAGAACCACCTCCTGACAGGGACCCGATTTGACCTCCCGAGGGAAGTACTTGCCGAGTTCGGCCAGTTTCGGGAGCATCTTGACCTTCTCGAGCAGGCCCTCCGGTGACTTGAAGTCGAGCCACTCGGTCAATCGCGCGGCGACATCGTCAACGGAGTCGACCTCGAGGGCCAGCTCCATCCGGCGACGGCTGCCGAGTGCGTTGATGAGGACCGGGATCTCCTTTCCATCCACCTTCTCGAAGAGCAGGGCCGGGCCCCCGGCTTTGCTGACCCGATCGGTGATCTCGGTGATCTCCTGATCGCTGGAGACGGGCGTGGAGATCCGCTTCAACTCCTTCTTCTTCTCGAGCACCCGGATGAATTCACGCAAATCTGCATAAGCCATAGCGGTCTATTCCTATCTTGATCTGGTCTGGTGATCCGTCTTTCAAAAGGAATGATGGTACCAATCGAGGCGGGAGGCCGACAAGCCGGAGTTATGTCAGGGGGCTCACAATTGTCTGACGAAGCAGTTCAGTGAAGCGAGGAGGGAGAGGGCTGGGAGAGGAGGGAAGGCCAGTCCCCACCTC
This sequence comes from Blastocatellia bacterium, assembly GCA_049454155.1. Lineage (GTDB taxonomy): Bacteria > Acidobacteriota > Blastocatellia > RBC074 > RBC074 > CAIOZW01. Next base: position 1,033 of record JBMUAP010000450.1, on the reverse strand, counting down.
TCCCCATCTTCTGCAATATCCTGGACAGGTACCGTCAAGGCTGCCAACGACGGTGGGCGTAGAGCGGCTCAAGGCCGCGGCTCAATCGTTGGTAGTCCTCCGGCGAGTCAATATCCTCGAGGATGGAGGGCATCTCGACCGGCACTTCGAGCACCTCCCGGCGATGGGCTTCGAGAAAGCCGCGCAAGCCCTCGGGCGCCGCCTCATCCAACTGCATGATCCCCGAGATAAAACTGGCGCCAATCAGAACAGGATGGCCCCAACGCCCCTGGTAGGTCGGGATGATGATGCCCTTTTCGCCGGTTCGCCAAGCAGCGATGAGCCGGTCGATGAGGGCCGAGGTCACCATCGGCTGGTCGACCAATGCGACGAGAAAGGCCTCGGTGTTGCGGCTGAGACTTGCCAACCCTGTCTTGAGCGAGGAGAGCATCCCATTCCGGTAGTCCCGGTTGATCGCAAACTGCACCCCCGTTCCGGCCAGGTGTGGCCGAACCTCCGCCTCCCTGTGCCCAAGCACCACGTAGAGGTCATCGAGTTGGGAATGCCGCAGCTGGTGCACACACTCACGAATGACATTGCGTTTGCCCCACTTGAGCAAGGGCTTGAACTCACCCTTCATACGGCTCGATTCACCAGCCGCCAGTAGAATTCCAGATATCATTGCGTCTGTTCCGCCTCCTTGACCATACGTCGATCAGACCATTCGTTCGGCCAACCCCCTGGATCTTCAGAACTGGAGATCTTCCCCGCCGACAACGAGTGTAGAGTGCCTCAAGCGCACTTGGCTTTCAAGAAAAGAAGAGGGGGTCAGCATCCTGACGCCACCTCTGACCTTCAACCGTGGTGGACGACCGGTCCCGGCAAGGTGGAAGACCCTACTGAGCAGTTCCCTTCATCAGCTCTTGCAGGTGAGCAAATGGCTGATGGAGGCCATTGGGCCGGGAGGAGCCGCGATCGGGCGACCGGTCTCTTCCTTCCGTCTGATCCTTCGAGACTGCGGATGCTGGCGCTGCTGGAGCAACTGGCTCCTGGG
>JBMUAP010000449.1:0-3298 GCA_049454155.1 Blastocatellia bacterium | reverse complement strand
TGCTCCCCGCTTGCGGCACCGACGCCATCTGAGGCGCAAACGCACCAAGGCCGCCTTCCGGTTGGAGGACGGTCAGCGGAAGGAGTTCTACTTCGTCCCACGAGCCCGCTTCGGAATCCCCCTCAAGGAGCTCAACGAACGGCAGCGCCAACTGGCCTTCGCCTTTCTCCGCACCGGGCTCGGTGCCGATGGATACCGCAAGGCGACCTCGATCATCGACCTCGAACCCGTCCTCTTTGAGCTGGAAGGCAAGGATCGCATCCACCCACGCGATCCGGAACTCTACTACCTCTCGCTCTTCGGGACCCCCTCGGCGAGGACTCCCTGGGGGTGGCGCTTCGAGGGACACCACCTCTCGCTCAACGTGACGGTCGTTCGCGGCGAGCTGATCTCGACGACCCCGCTCTTCATGGGCTCGAACCCGGCACAGATTCCCCGCGGACCCCGCCAAGGGTTCCGTGCCCTCGCCGAGGAGGAGGACGAGGGCCGCGCCCTCATTCAGTCGCTCGACGCCGAGCAGCGCACCGTCGCCATCATCCAGGAGAAGGCACCGAGCGACATCCTCACCATGAACCGCCCCCAGGTCGAGCCGCTCGTCCCCGTCGGGCTGACCGCGGCCCGGATGACCCCCGCGCAGAAGGCACAGCTGACGCGCTTGATCGACGTCTACCTCGCCCGCATGCCCAACGACCTCGCCGCCGAACGGCGCGCGAAACTCCAGGCCGCCGGCCTCGACCCCGTCTCCTTCGCCTGGGCCGGTGGCACAGACAAGGGCGACTATCACTACTACCGCGTTCAGGGCCCGACCTTCCTCATCGAGTATGACGATACCCAGAACAATGCCAACCATATCCACTCGGTCTGGCGTGACTTCACCGGCGATTTTGGGGTCGATTTACTGCAAGAACATTACCGCCAACAACCACACGGCTCCGGCCTGCGCTAAGGAACCATCTTGAAACGCAAGGGATTGACTCACGGAGAAGATGATCGGGTCCCCCCTCGAAGTTCATCGATGCCGTGAGTCGTTGCTGTCGTTCTCACCCTTCATTCCAGTCGCCCCCTCTTTTCTGCACGGGTGGGGTGCCCTACTGCCAGCAAGGATCGCAGAGACGTGACGCATACAAAACCCGGAAGCGGCACATTTTTCATCGAAGTGTTTCAGGCCAGCTGAAGCATTTGACAGTGAGGGATCAATGCCGACTATAAAGGTCCTTACCGCTTGTTCTTTTATAGTTTTGATTGTCACGAGCCAAAGCATGTCCATGTCCAGAGGGAAAAGCTGATCTGCAAATTTTGGCTCGAACCAATCTCTTTAAGCAAAAATACAGGCTTTTCCCCCAAAGAGTTGAACGCAATTCGACGGATCGTTGAGTCCGATTTGAACAAGATTTTGGAGGCCTGGCATGAACACTGCGGACAATATCGTTGAACCACGCGTGTTGCGTGTCCAAGTGACCAATGATGAGATTATTGCACATCTTGTTGATGGGCGGACCATCAGTGTACCGTTAGTATGGTCTTGGCGGTTGGCAGAGGCTACTGTAGAACAGCGACAAAATTTTGAAATTCTCGGCGATGGTCAGGGGATTCATTGGCCAGATGTCGACGAGGATATTAGCGTCGAAGGAATGCTGTCTGGTTCGCCGGCTCGTCGTCCCAACAAATCCTCGAAACAGGCAGCCTGACGAATCCCATCCACTCAAACTGCCAGCTACGCTGCGGTTCGCATGCCGGCGACGTCGATGCAATCGTCCACATGGGGCTTCCGGGTTTTGTGTGGGAATAGCGAAAATTCGTAAGAGAAGACTGTCGCAGATTGAAAAAAGAGGATGCCAAGAGACAGACTTGTGACACCATCCAGGATGTGTCCACCTCTGGTCTATGCTTCAATCAGGCCACCTCGAATGCCCCGTAGGGGTAACCCTTGTGGTTGCCCTTCTTCCAGCAGTGGCCCGTTCAGCCAAAACCAGGGCCGGCATAAGGCCTGTCCCTTCAGCCACCGTGAATGCACTTGGGGATCGGCAAAAATTATTGGCAGGGAGATCGGCCTTTCCTGACCAGCCCAACCGCGAGGCCTCTGACAGCGGGAGGATGGCTGCGCTTCCGGGTCACGGGAAGCAAATCCACACGACACCCGGAAGCCCTTGTTTGATTTCTCACGCGAAGCCGCGAAGGCAGGAGAGAGAGAAGGGAGCTGCCAGAACATCTGCTTCGGTGGATTCACGAAAACGGGTCAACTTCACTTCAACAGGAGGGAACGAAATCGATGTCGACTCTCTATCTCAAAATGGGGACTTGGTATGCGCTGGCGTGGATCGATGAGGAGATGACGCCGGTCTGTCGCATCCTGCGCATCATTCGACCTGTGCCGGAGATCCGCCCCGGTCGCTCCTTCGAGCTGGTGATTGAACGACCGGCCAGTCCCGGTGATTCGAACTCTGGTGCCTATCGCTTCCGGCTGATCGATCGTCGCGCGATCCAGAAGCAAGGCCCGATGGTATTCGGCACGCTCACACTTGGGTGGCTCGAACGCTTCGCCCCAGAGGTGGTCGGGACAACACCCTTCCCGGCGAAGCCTTGGTTTCAGAGCGATGCCCAACACTTCCTCGACGACGTCTTCGGGCCGTTGCCGGGTCGCCAAGCCCCGACGCTCGACGAACAACGGCTGGTCCTGCGCAAACTCAGCGGCGGTCCCATCATTCGTGTCGAGATCGAAGGGACGGGCCTGATCGTTGAGGCGGAGAATTTTCCGGCCCTCTGCGACAAGGCGCTCGCGCTGGTGCGTCGACGCTTTCCCAACCTTGACCCACAAGGTGTGGTTGCCGAAGGGCTCCCCGAGGAACTGGATGAGATGGACGTGCTCGCCAGATGTGCACTCCGCATCGACGGATATGACTACTACTATTCCCTCAAGCCCAAGGCGAGGGAAGATTTCATGGCGCGCGCCAGACGACAGGAGATTCCGGAGGACGAGGTGGAGCGCCACGTCACTTTCTTCTTCCTTCAGCGGTCGCTCATGCATGCCCCCGCGACGGATTGGCTGCAGAGTCCCCGTTGGCGCTTCTTTCGAGAGCTCTTCTTCTTGGTGGTCGATCATCCGCCACCACCAGAGCTGATCGACGAATGGCGCTACGAGGATTGGCAAGCCCTGTATGGGGCACGGATCACGGAGTGCATTGAAGTGGTCCGTCGCAAACATCTCGCGACGACCTATACGGATGAGCCCCCGCTGGGGTATTACTGAACTGCGACCAAGTGATGGTGTCTGTGGGGAGAGGGGCGAGGGGTGAGGGAA
>JBMUAP010000448.1:0-3300 GCA_049454155.1 Blastocatellia bacterium | reverse complement strand
CCAAGTCTGGAATTTGATCACTTCGAGGAAGGGAAGGGAGGGGAAGAGGCGGCCAATGATCTGGAGTTCCCGGGTCCGAAAGCGCGAATCGAGCCAGACGGCGGCGGCGCTATCGGTGGGGAGGAGGGGATAGGTCAGCCGGTCAGCCGTGCGGAGTGCATAGAGGTGTCCCCGGGTCTGACAGTCTGGGACGACCTGAAACTGCGCCTCGAGCTCTTCGGTCAGACAGAGAATTTGACCACGAAGCGTCACGGTTTGGGGAGTGGCGAGGTCGAGATCGAGCGGCAGATGCGGGAGTATTCCGCCGCCAGCGGCGAGCAGGGTCCCGGTCAAGAATTGTCGGCGATCAGTGCTCATTGCAGGATACCTCACTTGGAAAGGTACCCGACCGACGTGGAAGATTCAACTCATGGGGCGAACCTGCCCACCTGGGGGCCAACCAGGGGTGAGAGTTTCCAAGAGTTTCCTCGATTGGGGGATCGATCGACCGGACAATTGGCGATTGATCCTGTAAGATAAGTAGTCTATGCACCTGACCCGGCTTGAAGCGGTCGATTTTCGGAATTTGCGGGGGACGCTGACTCTGGCCCCTGGCTTGAACATCCTGCACGGGGCGAATGCCCAAGGCAAGACGGGCTGGCTCGAGGCGATCCACCTCCTGGCGACAACGCGTTCCTTTCGGACAACGACGCCGCGGGACGCGATTGCCTACCAAGCCCGCGAAGCGATCCTGCGCGGCGTCGTTGCACGAGGAGGGCTGACGCGCGAGCTGCAGATCCTGCTGCAGGGCTCTCTCAAGCAGACTTTTCTCAACGGGAAGCGCGAAGCGGCCTCCCGGTTTCTCGGCCATTGCGTCTCGATCGCCTTCACGGCCGATGAGATGGAGATCGTTCGCGGAGCCCCCGAAGCGCGTCGCCGCTTTCTCGACCGGGGTGTCTTCTCGATCCAGCCGGCCCACCTCGCGACCCTCAACGACTATAATCGGGCCCTCAAGCAGAAGAACGCGCTCCTCCGACAAGCCAGCGAGGAGGCGACCCCATTGCGGTACCTCTCCCTGATCGAGCCCTGGAACGATCAACTGGTGCGGCTGGGGACCGCCATCCATACTGCCCGGCTCGACTATGTGGAACGCCTCCAGGCCGCCGTCGATCCGACCCTCTTTCGCGGAGAGGAGATCCGCGTCCGCTATCAATCCTCCCTCGAAGGCAAAGGGGACCTCGCCTCCTACGCCGAACTGCTCCGCGAGCGGCTCGCCCTGCGCCTGCGCAACGAGCTGGCGGCTGGCCACGCGCTGGTTGGGCCCCATCGCGATGACCTCGAGATCCTCGGCGACGGCCGGGAACTGGCCCGCTTCGGGAGCGCTGGCCAGCAGCGCAGTGCCCTGCTCATTCTTGATCTGGCGCAGATTCAGGTGTATTATCAGGCGTTTGAAGAATATCCGATCTTCCTGATCGACGACCTTGATGCCGAACTGGACCGCACCAGGATCGAGATCCTGCTCGACTACCTGGCGGAGAAGACCCAAACCATTGTCTCAACCTCCAAGCGTTCTCTGGCCACCCTCTACCGCGAACGGGCGACCCTCCACGAGGTGGTCGCGGGACGGATCGAACCCGCCACTTCTTGAGCGTGAGGCGTGACCGTCCACGTCCCGCCGGTGAGCCGCAAGCGGTCCTGACGGGATTGACCTGACGGGATTGACCTGACGGAGTTGAGAAGATGCCACTTCAGTCCCCCGCGAAGCGGGCGACCCGGTTCCGCTGGACAGAACAGAGGAGCCGACAGTGATTCGATAGGGAGTATATGAAAGCGAAAGAGACCATTACCGAGAGCGAGTCTGCCAAAGCGAGTGCGAAGTCGAAGAAGTCCGCGACCACATCAGAGGAGCAGGGACAGTACGGAGCGGAGTCGATCACCGTCCTGGAAGGGCGTGATGCGGTGCGGATGCGCCCGGCGATGTACATTGGCTCGACGGGCGATATCGGCCTCCACCATCTCGTCTACGAGATCGTCGACAACTCGATCGATGAGGCCCTTGCCGGTTACTGCGACCGCATCGAGGTGGTGATCCATCTCGATCAATCGGTGACAGTCGAGGACAACGGCCGCGGCATTCCGGTCGATCTCCACCCGACGGAGAAACGGCCCGCCGCCGAGGTTGTCATGACGGTCCTCCACGCCGGCGGCAAGTTCGACAGCAACGCCTACAAGGTGTCGGGCGGCCTTCACGGGGTGGGTGCCTCGTGCGTCAACTTCCTTTCGGAATGGCTCCGGATGGAGATCCGACGCAACGGGGGCGTTTACGAGCAGGAGTACCAGCGGGGGATTCCCGCCACCCAGCTGACCCAGACGGGGACCTCGAAGCGAACCGGCACCCGGATCACCTTCAAGCCCGACCCGGAGATCTTCACCACGACAGATTACTCCTTCGATCGGCTCTCCGAGCGGTTGCGCGAGAAGGCCTTCCTCAACAAAGGGGTCCGGATTTTGATCCGCGATGAGCGGTCCGAGACGGAGAAGCAGCACGAGTTTCTCTACGAGGGGGGAATCGCGGAGTTTGTCCGCCACCTCAACAAGAACAAGAATGTCCTGCACGCCAAGCCAATCTACTGTGAGAAGCTTCCTGGTTCGAATGGGCCCGACGACAACCTGACGGTCGAGTTGGCGTTGCAGTACAACGATGCCTACGATGAAAAGGTCTTCTCCTTCGCCAACAACATCAACACCGTCGACGGTGGGACCCACCTCTCTGGATTTCGCTCAGCGTTGACGCGGGTCATCAACACGTACGCGCAGTCTTCCGGGCTGATCAAGGACTTCAAGGGGCAGCTCTCTGGCGACGACGTCCGGGAGGGGTTGGTCGCGGTGATTGCGGTCAAGCTGCCGCAGCCGCAGTTCGAGGGGCAGACCAAGGGCAAGCTCAACTCGGACGTGCAAGGAGCGGTCAGCTCCTTCGTCTACGAGAAGTTGAGCACCTTCTTCGAGGAGCACCCGCCGGCCGCCAAGGCGATCGTTGGCAAGTCTGTCGAGGCGGCACGCGCACGCGAAGCGGCGCGCAAGGCGCGGGAGATCGTCCGCAAGGGGGCCCTCAATTCGCTCAACCTGCCGGGGAAGCTGGCTGATTGCGCCGAGAAGGACCCGGCGGTCAGTGAGATCTACATCGTTGAGGGTGACTCGGCCGGCGGATCGGCGAAGCAGGGAAGAGACCGGCGGACGCAGGCGATCCTCCCCCTCAAGGGCAAGATTCTCAACGTCGAGAAAGCGCGTTTCGACAAGATGCTGTCACACAGCGAGATCAAG
>JBMUAP010000447.1:0-3304 GCA_049454155.1 Blastocatellia bacterium | reverse complement strand
TCGAGGGCCCCGGTGGTGACGGTCACCCCATCCATCTCGAGGATCTTGGCAGCGAGCCGGCTCGCAAGGGGGACGCCACGCCGACGAATCCCGACCAGGACGACATCACTCAGGTCTGGATTGTTCTCGACGATCTGCGAGGCCATCCGCATCAGAACCCGATCCATGTCTCCGGCCGACATCAGTCGTTCTTTTTCGAGAAAATGCATAGTGGAGGCGGCTCCCTCTTGGAGTGGTTGTCTTGATTCGATCTACCGGACAGGTAGATGGGCCGCCAAGCGGCCTTGGAATTTGCGGATTCGGCGGGCATTCTCGCCTAAATCACTCTTGCCGACCCGCGAACGGGAACGGACGTGGACGCCAACGGTTCCATCCGACTCGGACACGGTGACGGTCACATCATCCCGGAAACGGAAGATGGGCACTGTGGCCACGGCTTCGACCAAGCCCTGATCCGCATTGGCCTCACGGATCTCCCATTCCATCTCTTGGGCGACATCAAGAACCGCATCGAAGACCTCCCCCTTCTGCCGTCCGGCGAACCGCTGGACCTGCAGGTCAGGGTACTCGGGAGTCTCTCCCGTCCGGATATCGTTGATCTTCGGCCAGACCAGTCCAAGAAATATCGGAGACATCGCCAGGAGAATGATGGCGACGATCACTCCCGCGTAGATCTTGTTGAACTGTTTCATGGTCTTCTCCTGCTCACGGATGGCCCCCGTCCGCGCGTCTTTCGCGGAAACAAAAACCGGGTGTACGATACACGAGCCAGCGCGCGAAAGTAAATGGCAGGTCTTTGACGGCGGCCCGCGGCAACCCCCTAAAGCGTCCGAACCTGCGAGAAGTGGGGCGGGAGGGCCGCCTTGGCCATTGGCGACCATTCTGGTACACTGCGCCTCTTCTGTTGCTGGACTGCCGGGAAGGCGTCCGGTGAGTGAACAGATGCCGGAGCCCAGAGGGGGGCCACCGGAAGCCAGACTCCTCCAATCGCATTGACAGCAGCGGACCCACACGAAGCGGACGAAGACGGGAAGGCATGATCGACACCACTGCCCTTGTCGAAGAGAATGAGCGGACTGAATCGGCGTCTCGTCGACAGTACGGGCGATTGCGGGTCCGCCTCCCCCACCCCCAACCCGGCAAGGACCAGATGACAATCCTGCCAGGCCAGTTCGCGATGATCCGTCCGCGCTCCCTCTATGAACCTCTCCTGCGGCGGGCCATGGCCTTCTACCGGGTCGGGAGAGGGTCAGATGGTCACCTCTGGACCGAATTTCTCTACCAGGTTCTCGGTCGGGGAACACAGTCCCTCGCCCGGCTGCGCCCGGGAGATGAGGTGGAGCTGCTCGGGTCGCTCGGGAACTCTTTCGATGTCGAGGCCGCTCTGGAGCGGGAGGCGTTGCTGGTTGGCGGCGGGACAGGCTCGCCCGCTCTCTACCTGCTGGCGAGGACCCTGCTCGACCGAGGAGTCCGCCTGCGACTCTTTCTGGGAGGAGCAAGCCGCGGCGATCTCTGCGGCTACCCGGATTTTGTCGAGCTGCTGGGTGAGGAGCGGATTCACTGCGCGACCGATGATGGGAGTTGGGGCGATCGAGGATTCGTCACCGCCCCCCTTCAGTCATACCTCGAGCGGAGTTCACAGGAGATGCCCCCTCCGATCGTCTACGCCTGCGGGCCGGATCCGATGCTCCACCGGGTCGCCAAGATTGTCGCCAGCTTCCAGACCCCCGCCCAGCTCTCCCTGGAAGCCCCCATGGCCTGCGGCTACGGTGTCTGTGTCGGCTGTGCTGTCCCAGTTCGGGACGCCTCTCCGGGGGGATGCTCTTATCGAAAGGTCTGCACCGATGGTCCCATCTTCTGGAGCGACCAACTCCATTGGTCCTCTTGAGGAGAAAGACTGGGGGGCGAAGAGAGGAGGAGCAAGTGGGAGAAATGAGGAGCGAACTGGTCACCAGGGAACCTAAGAACCATCCGATCGTCTACTGCGCAGGTGGGATCGTTTGGCGTCCCTCGCCGGGTGGGCCAGGGGAGGAAGTTCTTCTCATTCACAGCCGAAGTGATCAGGCCTGGAAATTCCCCAAAGGGCATATCGACCCGGACGATCCAAGCTGGGATGCCGCCGCGCAGCGGGAAGTCGCCGAAGAGACGGGCTACCAGACCATCATCACTGACTTTGCCGGATACACGAAGTACCCGGTGCAAGGTGTGCCCAAAGTGGTTCTCTACTGGCACATGACTCCGATCGGAGAATGCCGGTTCGAGCCGAGCGAGGAGGTTGAAGCGATCGATTGGCTTCCCATCCCAGCCGCTCTCGATCAACTGACCTTCAAGAATGACCGTGAATTTTTGCGGGCACTGATCCAGCGGCCAACAGTTGGACCTATCGCATGAACCCACTTCCTGACCAGGCAACCGCCCCCGTTCCCAAGAACCCGCTGACGATCGAGATCGCTGGGATCTCTTTTCCCAACCCCGTCTGGACGGCCAGTGGGACGTGTGGGTATGGACTGGACATGGCGGAGCTGATCGACCTCGATCGGTTGGGAGCAATCTGCACCAAAGGACTCTCCGCGCGCCCCATGCCGGGCAATGCCCCGTGGCGAATCGTCGAGACCCACGGGGGGATGCTCAATGCCATTGGCCTGCAGAATATCGGCGCGCGCGCCTTCGTCGAGGAGAAGCTCCCGCAATTGCGCCGCTACCAAGCGCGGATCGTCCCGAACGTCTTTGGCTACACGATCGAAGAGTACCTGGAAGCGATTGAGATCCTTGAAACAGGCGAGGGAATCTCCGCCTACGAGCTGAACATCTCCTGCCCGAACGTCAAAGCCGGAGGAGAGAGTTTCGCCAACGATCCCCGACAAGCCGCCGCCGTCACGGAGACGGTCCGGAGGGCCACCCGTCGCCCCGTCATCGTCAAGCTCTCCCCGAACGTCACGAGCATTGCCGAGGCCGCGATCGCCGTCGAAGCCGCCGGGGCCGACGCGCTCTCGCTGATCAATACTGCTGTCGGCATGTCGATCGACATCGACACACGCAAGCCGCGCTTGGCCAATGTCACTGGGGGGCTCTCCGGACCGGCGATCAAGCCGATCGCGCTGCGCTGTGTCTTCCAGGTGGCACGTGCAGTCCGGCTTCCACTGATCGGGATCGGAGGCATCGCTACCGTCGAAGATGCCCTGGAGTTCCTGATCGCGGGTGCCTCGGCGGTCCAAGTGGGAACGGCCAACTTCTATGACCCGACCGCCTCTATGAAGATGGTCGAGGGATTGGCCGTCTACTGCCAGACCCATCGACTCTCCTC
>JBMUAP010000446.1:0-3305 GCA_049454155.1 Blastocatellia bacterium | reverse complement strand
CCTCGTTCCAGCTCTCATGTCAGTGATGGTCCTCCGTTCTACGATTCCAGTTCGCTCTCCGTGATCGGGATCTACTTTTTGAGGGCGCGCCCAGCGAGGATGCCGGTGGGCTGCCCGTCTTCCAATGCCAGCCGACCATTGACCAGGACGTAGCGCATTCCGATCGAGACGACCGTCGGATCTTGATAGGTCGCGCGTTCGGCGATCGTTGCCGGGTCGAAGACGATGACATCGGCATAGTACCCGGCGGCGAGGGTTCCCCGCTCTGGCAGGCGGAGGGACTGGGCGACCTGCCGACTGCTCGCCTCGACCATACGCGGCAAGCTGATCACGCGACGGGTCAGCACATAGTCCCGGATTTTCCGCGGATAGGTCCCGTATTTGCGGGGATGGCCCGCCGAACCGTCGCTTCCCGTCATCATCCACGGTTGCTTCATCAATCGTTCGATATCTTGCTCATTCATGTTGAAGGAGGCAACCCCGGCCCCCCCGTCGCGGATGATGTCGAGGGCCACATCGATCGGGGCCCGGCCGCGCTGACGTGCGAGCTGCTCCAGCGTCTGGCCGACGATCTTCTGATCGCGCCCGCTGGTCAAGAGGAGAGAGGCCGGGCCTCCCCGCCGTTGGAGGTTGACCTCCATTTCGCGAATCAGCCGGGGGCGGACCGTCGGATCCTCGATCCGCTTCCAGAATTCGGCCATCCCCCCTGCCTCCGCCCAGCGCGGGACGAGCGCGGCGGTGAGGCTGGTCCCGGAGGCAGTATACGGGTACTGGTTGGCGGTGACGTCAACCCCTGCGGCCCGTGCCTGCTCGATCAACTGGATGGCCTCCCCCGTTCTCCCCCAGACATCGACCCCCAGCATTTTGAGGTGCGAGAGATGGATCGGCAACCGCGCCTCGCGGCCGATGCGGATCGACTCCTCGATCGCGGCCATGACCCCGATCGAATAGGTGCTCTCGTCGCGCATATGCGTGTCGTAGACACCGCCGAAGCCGGCGACGACCCGGGCGAGGGCGATCACCTCTTCCGTGTTCGCGAAGTTGCCGGGCGCATAGTAGAGCCCGGTCGACATCCCGATCGCGCCTTCGCGCATCGCTTGCCGGATCAGTTCCTGCATGGCCCGAAGCTGGCTGTCGGTCGGGGCCGTGTCCTGCATCCCCATCACCCGATGGCGCACCGTCCCGTGGCCGATGAAGAGCGCGGCGTTGGTCCCAATCCCCTCGGACTGCCAGCGCGCGAGGGTCTCGCCGATCGGGAAGGGGCTGCTCCCGTCATTCCCCGTGACGACTGTCGTCACGCCTTGCGTGAGATAGGGGATGTTCCCCCGCCGTGCGGTCGAGGAGAGGTCCTCCGCCGTGTGGGTGTGGGGATCGATGAATCCCGGTGCCACGACCATTCCCTGCGCGTCGATCTCCCGGACTGGTTCCCAACGGGCGGATGGCAACCCTTTGGCTGGTGTCGGTGGTCCAACGTAGACAATCCGGTCCGCGGCAATGGCGACCTCGCCGAGGTAGGGCGCGCCGCCCATTCCGTCGTGGATCTCCCCATTCCTGATCAACAAGTCGATCGGCCGAGGTCGTGTCTCTCTTCGTTCTCCAGCCCGCTTCAGCTCCCGTTCGAAGAAGTCGGCCGCCGCCTGGAACGTTTCGACCCAGTGGCGGTGCAGCAGAAAGTCGTGGACCTCATCGGAATAGACCTTCAGCTCGTGGGGAACTCCGACGGCCCGAAGGCGGCGGACGAGATCGACCGTTTGTGAAAACGCGACGTTGCGATCGTCGTCTCCGTGGATGAGGAGGACAGGCGATCGCCAATTCTCGACCGCCGCCAGCGGGGACGACTCCCGCGCGATTCGCACCGCTTCCCGGTCCCCACTCCCGCCCAACCGCGAAAACCAGTCATGCACTCCGTGGAGGTCGACTCCTGCTGCGAAGAGGTCCGAGTTGCGCGCCAGACCAAGCGCAACGAGGAAGCCTCCGTAACTCCCGCCCCAGAGGCCGATGCGCCCGGCGTCGATTTCCGGACGGGCCCGTAACCAATGGGCGGCGGCGAGGATGTCCTGATATTCCGCCGCGCCGCGCCCTCCTCCGTTGCGTGCCATCCGGAATGCGCGCCCATAACCTGTCCCCAATCGATAGTTGACCGAGAGGACGGCATAGCCTCGGCTGGCGAGGTACTGGTTGAACCCGTAGGCGTGATGGTAGTACCCCCGGTTGTGCCAGCCCAGCATCATCTGCCGATTCGGCCCCCCGTGCATGAAGAGGACGGCGGGCAACCGTTCGGTGGGGCTCTTCTTGGCTGGAAGGAAGAGCTGTCCGTGGACAGTCATCCCGTCTCCTGCAGTGAAGGTGACCGCCTCCGGAGTGACGAGCGAGGAGGGGGCCGGGAAGTCTGCCGGGTGAGTCTCCGCCGCGACGCGTAGCACCGTTCCATCCCCACGCTGCCAGCGGATCGCGGCCGGCTCCCGATCCGTCGAGGAGAGCCACGCCAGCTCCCGGCCGTTGGCCAGGACAACGGGCCGCCATTCCAGTCCCGTTCCCTGCGTGATGGCTCTCGGCTCCCCTTGACCAACGGCCACCCTCCAGAGGTGGCGCCGGTGAGGGTCGCCACAATTCGAGGAGAAGACGATCTCGCGCCGATCGGGCGTCCACGCCATCTCCTCGAACTCACACGGGCCGGGCGTGAGCAGTCTCGGCTGGGCTGCTGCGCTCCCCACGTTAGCCCCGATCGAGTAGAGATGGAGCCACCCATCCATCTCCGACGCGAAGTCGAGTTGGTCATCTGCCGCCCAGTGGAGTCGGTTCTCCCCGGCGATCAACGGCATGGCGTCGGTCGGCTCGATCCCGCTGCGCCAGACTTCCTGCGCGGCTTGCCCCCGCCTCTCCCCGCCAACCTCCTGAACCATGATCGACCACGGCTCCGTGCCCGCCCCGTCCCCCGGACGCCCCGACGATTCCCGGGCGGATTGACGCAGAAAGGCCATCCGGCGCCCGTCCGGAGACCATCTTGGTAAGCTGTCCCGGTCGACCGAGGGCTCGAGATACTCGATTCGCCGTCCGACTGTGTCGTAGATTCCGATCAGGCTGTGGGTCCGGCGCTGACTGACAAAGGCCAGTCGCTCCCCTCCTGGGGACCACTGCGGGGACTCGATCTGCCCCCGCGCCAAAAAGAGAGGAGTCTCCGGCTCGTTCCTGCGCCCAGCCCCGTCGACCGGGATCTCCCCCAGCCAGAGCACTCCATTCCGCTGGTAGATCACCTGTCGGCTCACTGGCGAGACGAGCGGGCTATCTCCCCGGCCGCGCACGAC
>JBMUAP010000445.1:0-3334 GCA_049454155.1 Blastocatellia bacterium | reverse complement strand
AACGGGCCGTCGGGGCCGGTACTCGTAGTAGCGATCCCCCTCCTCGCCCACCAGAACCTTCTCATCCCGGATCTCGACAAAACGCAGGGTGAGGGCGGCCGCCCGCGGCCTGCCTTCGTAATCCGAGGCCCGCACCGCGATGCGTGCCTCCTCGCCCTTGAGGTAGATGTACCGATCCGGAGAGGCCGTTACCACCGTCGATCCCCGCGTCCCGACCAGGCTCGCCCGGCCATCGATCGCCCGGCGCGACGCATCGGTCACCTGCACCTCGATCCGGTAGGTGTAGTCCCACTGGTCGTCCTCGTTTGGCGCTGGAACCTTGAAGGGAATCTCGAGCCGCCCCCGCTCGTTGAGCCGTCCCTTCCCTTCGGCCACCAGGTCATTCCCATACCCGTAGAGGTCCTCCCCTTCCGCACCGTCCGCTTCCGCTGAGCCGATGCCATCCTCCTCGTCGTTCTCCCCACCCGACCAACTGTGCCAGTAGCGGGACCGGTAGATGTAGTACTCGACTTCCGCCCCCTGCACCGGTTCTCCGATGAAATACTGGGCATCGACAGCAAACCTTGCCTGCTGGCCCGCCGGAACAAACTTGCGCGGCGTCGTCACCGTCACTCGGTAGTCTGGCTTCTTGTACTCGGCCACTTGAAAGTAACTCGTCCCGAGAACAGCTTCCCCCGCCTGAATCGCTAACCGGTAATCCCCGAGCGGCGCCTCCTCAGCGAGCGAAAGATCACCCGAGAAGGTTCCACGAGGGCTGAAGGTCATCTCCCGCCGCACCACCTCCGCTCCCCGCGCATCGTTGACGATGAGCGTCACCGTGCGCGCCTGGAGCATTCGATAGCCCTCCGGGGTCATCTGCCGCATGATCCCCTTGAAATAGACCGTCTGCCCGGGTCGATAGATCGGGCGATCGGTATAGAGGTAGCTCGTCACATCTTCACTCTCTCCGCCGTCCCCCGCGAAGCGATGCCAGCGAAAATACCAGGGCGAAAGGTCTGTCACCGCCACCTGTTCGCCCCGACGCGCGATCACCAGATACTCCGCCGAATCGAACGAAGACTCCGCCCCCTCTTCGCCCTCACCAGTCGGGATCGGACGGGGCTCAGGCGGCAGACGGAGCTGGAGCAGCCCCTCGCGATTCGTCTCACCGCGGCCGCGGACACGGCCACGCCGGACCACCTCTACCGCTGCATCTCCCCGAGGCTCACCCGTCTGCCGATCGACGGTCGAGACCAGCATCTCCCCATCCGGTGTCGTCTTGGTGATCACCGAGAGGTCCGATACCATCGCAATCGTGTAGGCCCGCAGGTCCTCGTGGACCGCCTCGACCAAGTAGACGCCTGGCTCCCGTGACCCAATCCCCACCATCCGCGTGTCGAACTCATCCGGCAGGGGCGTCAACACCTGCCGCCAACTGCGCACCAACTGGTCCGGGTTGAGCAATGGAACGCGGGCAAAATCGGCTTCGAGCAGCATTCGCTGCTCTCCCCCCAGAAACCGGTCGTTGAATGTCGCACGCGAACGTCGCGCCACTTGCCCGCGGACGTAGCTCTTCAGTCGATAATAGAGTGTCCGCTTGAAGCCTCGGACGTTCTCGAGGATCGAGGCTTGCCGCTCCAACCGGGACGAGATCTCTCCGACCTCGGTATACTCATCCGCTCCCATCTGGTGGGCGTCTTCGAGCTGGCGAAAGAATGCAAACGGGTCCCGAATCCGGTAGACACGAAAGTCGAGCGTCTCGACTCCCCGGTAGTTGATGTAGACCCGCGGCGACTCGTTCGGCAGGTAGGCCCGCATCGTTGAGAGCGAGAAGCGCACTTTCCGGGGACTCGCCCCCTCTGCATCCGGCTGCCGCTCGACTGTCTGTGCCGCTTGGACCGGCGTCACCATTGGCCCCCAGCGGTCCCAGCAAGAGGCTCCGAGCCAGCCAAGCACACTTGGCACCACTGCAACGATCAGCCATCGCCAACCCCGCCCTCTCCGCCCTTCACGTTCTCGCCTCATTCCAACTCTCCCCATTCTTCTGGCCTCTTCTCCTGACCGCCTCACTCGAGAATTCGCAACCGGTAGTAGCCTAGAAAGTGACGATTGGCCTCGGTTGGATGCCACCGAGGATCGGGATGCTCCCGCAAGGTCGAAACTCGGACCTTGCGCATCTCCCCACGCGACCCGCTCCCACCGAGCGCTCCTCCCGTATGGTAGACGACCCAATCTTCCGCCCCGCTCCCCTCGTGACGAGCTTTTCCGAGAAAGAGCATGACGTGGTAAGGGTAGGTCTGTACCCAGGGCTGATGAAAGAAGAGCAGGTCCCCTGGAAGGGCCACACGCACGTCACGACCAACTCGGCGCGTGTTGTGGTTCTTAAGGGTTCGCGCGTCGGCAAAATCGGAGAAGCGCCCCGCGGCGAGATCCCCCGGCTCGAACCGGCCATAGTCGATGCGGAAGAGCTTCTCCCCGAGTGGGCTCCGGTCGAGCGTGTAGCCCCTGACATCGGGCGCGAGCATCTCGATCTCGGGCCCGCCGGCCCCCCCTCGCACCATCGCCTGGAACCAGCGGCGATCGTGGCGACGCAGGGCTTCCCGCCAGGCAAAACGGACCAATCCGGCACAATCGCGCTGCTCGTCCGACCAGAGGTCATTGATGCGATAGAACTGCCACTCGGCAATCCCGGTCATCCAGCGCCGAAAGTTCTCGCGGTCACTGTGAGTTTGCAGCTCAGCCACATCCGGAAGACCATCTTCATCCAGATCTTCCCAACCACCAAGCCTTGCCCTTGCCTCTCCAGAAACGCCCCCGCTGGTGGGCGCTCCAGCTGACAGCCGTGGGCCCCTTCCCTCCCCCGTTGGCCGCGCACGATCGTGGATCTGACATCCACTCCCCAAGAGCACGGCAAGTCCCACCAACAGACAACCTCGCCTCAACCTTCCCAACCTCCCCAACCAGGTGGCCACCTGCGCATCGCCACCACCACTGCCTCTCTTCCTTGTTTTTCTCTTTGGGATGGAAGCACTATACCAGAACTTGGCTTTGCACGTGCCGGTCTCCATCAAGGAACCGAGTCGTCGAGCATCTGCCCCACCCAGTAAGACCACGGTCTCCCCCATTGCCAGCGCTCCTCTCATTCCCTACAATGCCAAGGATGACGACCTCGGGCAATCGGAAATCGGTCTATTTCTTCACCATCCTCGGGATCTGTCTGGTCGTCCTCGCCGTCGCCCTCAACATGCCAGGCAACGCCATGATCGGCGGCGGCGGCGGCATCGCAATGTTGGCCGGGATGTCCGGGCTGTTCGCACTGCCCGTCTTCGTCATGGTGATCGCCATAGCGGTGCTG
>JBMUAP010000444.1:0-3350 GCA_049454155.1 Blastocatellia bacterium | reverse complement strand
GTGGTGCAATCATCTCTTCCGTTCTGACGTTGATTGCTTGTTGGCCCGGCCCACTTCTTGACCTTCTTCTCCGTGAGTAATTACAGTTCGTGTAAATGGCAGCAGAAACAGAGAGATCACCGAGAAGATAATAGGACCCCTTGAAGTTCATCGACAGCGTGTGTCATTCCTGGCAAAGAGAGTCGATCTTCAAGAGTTCAGCAGTGTCCAGAAACGAAGAGGGGAGAAGCCGATCGAAGCTTCTCCCCCTTGGCCATTGAAAGCAGTCCGTTGCAGATGACCCTCAAGGTCGGGAAGGGCCCGCCGGACGACCGCCGCCGGCATTTCCACCCCCGACCGCGCCGCCACCACCCCGAGTCGGCATCGGCGCCGCGATGATGACGGGCGAGGAGGGCATTCCCATCGACCGGTTGCCCATCGAGCGCCCTCCAAACCCATCCATTGCCTCGATTCCTCTTCCGCGCCCGAATGCGTCCCCAACCTCAGCGCGTCTCCCTTCGACTTCGCGCTGGATCGGCGTGCGGTCCGCACCCGTAATGACCCGCGCCGGCGCAGACCCTGGATTGCCCCCTCCAAATCCACGCTGCCCGTTGTTGACTCCCCAAGGGCCCCGGTAAAAATTCCCGAAGCAGGTGAAGCAGTTGGCGAACGAGTTGAAGAACCCGAAACCATACGGAGAGAAGAAGAGCCCATTCCGCGGAATGAAGGTGTAGCTCCCGACCAGCGGGTTGAAGAACCAACCGGGGGAGAGAGAGGTCAGTGTGCGCGAATCACGCAGCGCCATGTTGTTGGCGGCAACAAGGGTTTGGGCACGCGAGAAACTCCAGCGATCGAAGTCGTCTGCTTGGTCTTTGTCGAGCTTGGCGATTTGAGGCGTCGAGGCCCCGGCTTGGAGGAGGGCCAGCTTGCCCCGTCCAATCTTAACCCCCTGCTTGCGGAGAACGTCGGAGGGAGCCCCAGTCCAGAGGTCTCCTTGGCGGACGGCGATTCGTGTCACTCCCCGAGACACTTCGATGCGGTGCAGGCCATCGCGCTGAATGGTCAAGGGACCTTGCGGGGTGTCCAGTTGGATCGGAGTTGTTTTGCCGACCTCCCCGACTTCGAGAATGATCGAGCCACGGACCAACTCGAAGTGAATGTTGGCGAGGTTGGTCTCGATCGCCCGGATCTCCGTCCGTGGACTCAGCCGGAGGTAGGTTCCCGGGTTGAGGAGCACTTCCGCGAGACCATCCGCCTGGGTCGAAAGCCGGTCCCCCTTCCGCATCTGTGTCCCGGTCGAGGCACGTCCCCGCTCTTCGTCGACACTGCCGTAGCGTTCGATCTCGACCCGGCCCTCCGTCCGGTTGACAAAGCCCGCCTTGGTCGAGATGAGGTGCTGGGCCAAGGCCTCTCCGCCCCCACTGCCCGGCACGGCTCCCATCCCAATGGCGACCGTCACTGCCAGAAGCATTCTCTTCCCTGTTCGCATCTTGCTGCCTCCTTCACTTGCTCGTGCTCTTGCTCGAAACGATTGGCCCGCGGCTCGGAACCTCCACGGGTGGAAGATGCGAGACGCGTCACGCCTGAAGAACGGGTGCAGGTGGCGACCTTGCACAGATCGAGGGCCAGTCGGGACACGGGTCAGAGCCCGCTGCGATCGAATACCAAACACTCTACACCACACCGGAGGGAAGGGGAAAGAAGAATCTGGCCCCTTGGCAAAACTAGGCTGTCCCCCGCATCAGTTGGTGGACGTGCGTGCGCACCGTCTCTCCGAGCGTTTCCAGATTGTAGCCTCCTTCCAGGCAGGAGACGAGGCGGCCCTTCGCGCTGGTCGAGGCGGCCTCGACGAGAAGCCGGGTGATCTGGCGGTAGGTCTCGTCGGTCAGCCCCAACGATCCGAGGGGGTCTGACTCATGCCCGTCAAAGCCAGCGGAGATCAGCAGAAGGTCGGGCGTGAAATTGCCGAGGATGCGGGAGAGCCCCCGCTCGAAGAGGACCAGATAGTCCTTCCCAGAGGTTCCCGACTCGACGGGAACATTGAGCGTCGTTCCTTCGCCGGCGCGGACTCCCCGTTCGTAGGCGGCACCGGTCCCAGGGTACCAGGGGTACTGATGGAGGCTGTAGAAGAAGACCGACGGGTCGTCGTAGAAGATCTCCTGAGTCCCATTCCCGTGGTGAACGTCAAAGTCGACAATCAAGACGCGGCGGATCTGATCGGGATAGTTGGCCTGGGCATAGCGCGCGGCGATGGCGACGTTGTTGTAGAGGCAGAAGCCCATCGCCGTCCCGCGGGTGGCATGATGGCCCGGTGGGCGACACGCGACAAAGGCGGAATCGAGGGTTCCGCTCATCACTGCGTCGACGGCCAGGCAGGCGCCACCTGCCGCCAAGTAGGCGACCTCGTTCGATCGTGCCGAGAGCAGGGTGTCGGCGTCGAGGGCCACTTGATCTTCGACTGTCGCGGCGAGACTGGCCCGTTCGACGCGGAGAAGGGAGGTCTCGGTGTGGCAACGAAGCAGGTCTTCCCGGCTGGCGGGTCGTGGAGGCAGCTTCTCCAACCCTGACCAGAGGTCTGTCTCGGCTTCCAGTCGTTTCAGAATGGCCAGGTACCGCTCGATCCGCTCCGGATGGTCTCCCGTGTCGTGTCGGAGATAGTCGTCACTGTGGATCAGTCCTGTCGCTGCCATCGCCTTTTCCTCTTCCTGTCTTGACCCGGGTTGGGTGAGATTGGATCGTCGGGATGGTACGTGGGATTCTTCTCCAGCGCAATCTCTTTCCCAGGGCATCGGTGCTCTCCTCTCCCACCCCCTCTGCCCACAGCGCTTGAAGACGAAAGATCAAAATCCAGGATTGGGATCCAGAAGAAAATTTGCCCCCGCACGAGAAAGTTCTGGAAGATCGAGCAGATTCGGTGTGTTACATCTGTGTCCGGTAATTTCCTTGCCGGAGGGTGGAGCGGGCTGTCCTTGACTTTGGCACCAAGTCGAGTGGCAGCCCCGCTCCAGCTTAGACCTGCCAAAATAGCCAAAATAGATTGAACCCCCATTGAATTTTCGTAACTACTCACGGTGAGGAAAATCAGAAAGTGGAACAGGCCGACCAGAGACCGATGTCAGAACGGAAGACATGATTACACCACCGAGACACAGAGAACACAGAGAAGAAGGTTGAGGAGTGACTCGCGCCAACAAACAACCAACGTCTGGACAGATCACATCATTGCATGACAGAGAGATCACAGAGAAGAAGATAGGGTCCATTGAAGTTCATTGATGCCGTGAATAGCTACTAATCTTCTTCTCGGTGATCTCTGTCTTTCTGATGCCATTTACTCGTACGTTGCCCCATAGCAAAAGTCGTCCTGATCT
>JBMUAP010000443.1:0-3362 GCA_049454155.1 Blastocatellia bacterium | reverse complement strand
CCCACCCGGGGGGCCACACCCAGCTTGGTGGGTGTGGTGGCCCGGACATCCTGCTGCAGGGTCAGATAGCGGGTTCCCCAGCGGTAGCGAGGATCAGCCAAGTCCGTAAAAGGCCAGAGGATCAAGGTCTGGTTGGGAATGAACCCACGCAGGTCTCGGGGAGCCCCTTCGGGAACTGAACCGGGATGCGCAATCTTGGGGGGGAGCGGAACGATTGCCGTCCCCCCAGGAGCCATCACCGAGAGGGCCCACGGGGCCAGTTCAACTGCCCAGAGCCCACGATTCCGTATGCGGTGGATAACGGTCACCTTGGTTCCTGTCGGTTCGAGCCGAATGTCGATCTCCTTGGCCATGCCCGTCGTGGACTCCTCGGGTTGGATCAAGCGCACTGCGCCAGCACCAAGGATCTCGTACTCCACCGGTCCATTGTCGAGCGCATACGTGCGCACATCGTCCTCTGGCGCGTGCCAAAGCCTGTGCCCCCCGCGGATTCGCCAGACAGACTCTCCCTGCCCCCCCATCTGCTCCGCATACTCCTTGAAGACGTTCCTGCCTCCCAGGTAGCCATACCGCAGAATCCTTGGCCCGACTTCAAGCGTCACGACCAACTCGACCGTCCCATTGGTCAGCTGTAGATTGCGCCCCCATCCCTGGTACGAAACCTCTTTGATCTGCACTGCACCCTGCACATTCGCCCCCTTGTCTCCCCACTCTTCTCCGCCGTTTCGCGCGGCATCGACCCATCCCAGCTGGCTGAGGAGCCCAATTGCCGCCCACTGCCCAATCTTGATCCAACGCCCACCGCTCATCTCTTCTCTCCGTCTCCGGGTTGGTTTCACTCTTCGACCACCGTCCTGCTTCTGTCCGACAGCCGCCGCCTCTCGACCAAATGATGCGTCAAACGATCCAGGAGTGGGCTTGACTCCTCCCCCTGCCGGGTCGGCTCGCCAACCGGCAGCGGGGCAGGCTGGGGTGGCAACTCTCCCGTATGGATCACCACCGGCATCCCCACCGGGACCTTCTCATATAAGCGGCGCGCGACCCCCATCGGAACCCGCACGCAACCGTGACTCGCCGGATAGGCAGGGACGGAGGGAGCGCCGTGGATCGCCGTTCCATACATAAAATAGATGGGATAGTAGAGCAAGCCAAGCGAACTCTTCCGGCGACCCGGAATCTTCTTGAAGACCTGGTACCAGCCAGGGTGCGTGATGGCATCCCGCGCCCATCCTTCCGAAACAAACTCCCGGCCATTGCCGGTCGATACCGGAAGGATCCCAGTCACCTCTCCTCCCTCTCCGACGAGCAGCAGAACCTGCCGTCGCAGGTCGATCTCGATGTGAGCCGGGCCGAGTTCGAGCGGCCGTGGGGGTTCCGCCGCCATCAAGGCCCGATACTCCTCGCGGGTCCACTGCCCGGTCCGTTTCCGGCCGGTCACCTTCTGAAAGGCGAGCAGCGCGTGCCGCGACAACTCGTCCCAACGTCCGTCGATGGCTCCTGTCCAGTAGCCGTGCTCGGCCAGCCGTGCCTCGGCCGCCAACCGCTCTTGCCGTGTCAAAGGAGCCTGGCCCAGACGCGATCGCCCCTGCACTCCCCCTGTCCACCCAACCAGCAGCAACACCGATATCACTCCCACTCTTCGGCGTCTTGTCATCTCCGCTCCTCCATCCACCTCTCCAACTGCCTCCTCCTTTCTTCCATGAAAGAGGGCCGACCACCAGCCCTTTCGCTGTCAGTCGACCCCATTCGTCGCGGCCACCTCTCCTGATTCTCAGTACCTACCGGACCTCAGAAAGAGCCGCAATGTAGCACCCACGCGCCGTGGCCGTCAGTGGGTCCGCAGCCAAGCGTACCTCGGAGACGTGGATGGGAAAATCACTCGACTTGAGGATTCCCTCAAACTTCTGCATGAAGCCACGCGGCTTGGCCGTTCCTCCCGAGAGCACAATCGGAATCGGGCGATCGAGCTTCGGCAGCTGTCGCGAGGACTCAAACTCCTCGCGTAATTTTTCCACCAGGCGGGTCAGCACCTCTTCATAGTAGATATGCAGCGCTCCCGACACCTTGTCACGAGGTTGCCGGGAGAGGTCGAGTGTCTGTTCCTTTAATAAGCGAACTTGCGTCACCGATTCGTTGACGACCTCGGCAACACTGGTATCGATATAATCTCCCCCCATCGGGATGCTGAAGGTCAACATCGGAACCGAAAGGAAAGAGACACAGACGTTGCACATCCCCCCCCCACAACTGATGCCGATCCCAGTGAAGTTTTCTGCCTGCAATTCCGCGAAGACAACGGCCAATCCCTCATTGATCGCCTTGGCCTGATAACCAAGCGACTGAAGAATCCCCTTGAGCACGCCCTCGTGATAGACCAGATTGGTATCCGCCCCGAGCCCCTTGCCCGGGACACTGAAGCAGATCAGATCCTGGTGACGTGCCCGCGGTACGATCGATTCCATAATGGCCCGGATGACCTGCTGTCCCATCGGCTCCAGGGGGTTGAGCACGCCCGACTGCATGGGGCGGCGCGGAGCAAACGCCGTCGCAAAGCTTTCGGAGTCATTGCCATAGACGAACAGGCTGCTCCCATCGCGGTAGAAGAGCACCTTCTTCTGCCGCAAACTGGCCTCGGTCATCTTCGACCAGGGGAGCTCGACAAAGGCGTTGAGTTGGGAATGGGCCTGATGCCCATTCGGCCCGCCAGCGATGACAATCCGGCTGGTCCCGATATCCAGCCCAACGCCTCCCGCTTCCGTGGCCCCTTCCATCTCTCCGCCCCCATAACCCGCCTGATTGTTGCTCGTGTAATTCTCGTCCATCATGGTCTCCCCTCTTCTTGTCGACCTTGAGGGTGATTCTCGCTGCTACCCAAGGCCTTCCTGCTCTGGGTCGAAAGTGGCCAGTCGACCTCCGTCGATCCTTACTCAGCCGTAACCTTACCTGGTCCTTCGTCGGTCCCAGGCGATCGTAAGCGGCGCGCTTGTTCCAGTTGCTCCAGGTAGCGGTCCCTCAACTGCGACCGCCAAGCCATCTCTTCGACCTGTAAGCCCCGGGCCCTCCGCTGAAACTCCTCATCCGCGACAATCGCGCCCGGCCAGAGCGTATTGCCCAGCTTCTGCAAGATCTCCTCGTCGTAGCGAAAGCCGTAGTCGAGCATGCTCGGGGTGGCCACTTGGTATTTATCCGAAAGACCCATGGCCGCAAAAGGAAAGTTGCGGACCCAGTCGTGATGATAGGCAATCCGCATATTCTCTGGGTTGATCGAGACCAGTCCGTGAGTCGTGCAATTGACATCCTCAAGGCGGTAGCGGCTCCGCAACACGTTGGTCAGCGCCCGGCCGGAGACGATCTGAGCCTCA
>JBMUAP010000442.1:0-3362 GCA_049454155.1 Blastocatellia bacterium | reverse complement strand
CATCTCAACGCGGGGCAGACGATTGAGTACGGGCTGCTCGGGCTCCCCGCCCCGCAACCTGATGTCATGGGGATCACGGCCCTCTACCGCTATCCGCCCTTCCCCGTCGGCGGACAGCCGGGGATCGTCTTCGACTGGCTCGAGCTGACGGGACCGCTACCTCTCGCAAGCTGGCCGGCCCCCTCGCACCGGGTGCTCTTCGATGAGCTCGGCCCCGACGTCAAATTAGACCAGCCGGAGGTCGCTGCCCGGCGACTGCTCCGTCGCTTCATCAAGCTGGCGGCGCGCGAGCCGGTCTCCGCAGAGGCGATCGTCCCCTTCGAGAGGCTGGTGCTGACCGCCCTCTCACACGGCGAGCCGCTTGCCGACGCACTGCTGACCGGCTACCAAGCCTTCCTCGCCTCGGATCTCTTCCTCTACCTGCCGGAACCACGTCGGGAGAGCGACCATTTTGCCATCGCCAATCGGCTCTCACACTTTCTTCTCAACAGTCGACCCGACGCGCCGCTCCTCGAGCTGGCCGGACGCGAGAGGCTGCGTGACGCAACCGTTCTACAACGCGAGACGGAGAGACTGATCGACCGCCGCGAATTCACGCGCTTCGTCGAGTACTTTACCGATTACTGGCTCAACCTTCGTGCCCTGCGCCGTGACGACCCGGACATCCGGCTCTTTCCGGAGTACCGACTTGACGACTACCTCGTCGAATCGCTCGGGCGCGAGACGCGCGCCTTCTTCGAGGCGATGGTGCGGGAGAACCTCCCGGTAACGACGCTGATCGACGCCGACTTCACCTTCGCCAACGACCGTCTGGCGCGCCACTACGGGCTCGCCCCTCTCAGCGGGTCAGCCCTCCGCAAGGTCGCGCTGCCACCCGCGAGCCCCTACGGCGGACTGTTGACCCAGGGGGCGGTCCTGAAGGTCTCGGCCAATGGCGTCAATACCTCGCCGGTGTTGCGCGGAGTCTGGGTGATGGACCGGTTGCTGGGTCAGCCCCCTCCGCCGCCCCCTCCCGGCGTCCCGGCGGTGGAACCCGATATTCGCGGAGCACGGACGATCCGCGAAGTGCTTGCCCTGCACACACGATCTGCCAGTTGTGCCGGCTGCCACGCGAAGTTCGATCCATACGGTCTGGCTCTTGAGAACTTCGATGTCCTGGGTGCGTGGCGCACCCGCTATCGCGGGCTGGAGGAGGGAGAGGTCGTCGCCGGAATTGATCAGACCGGACACGACTTTCGCTACACGCTCGCCGGCCCGGTCGACGCCTCTGGCCGGCTTGCCGACGGTCGTCCATTTCGCGATGTCCACGACCTGAAGCGAATCCTCACCGCCAACCCGCGCCTCTTGGCCCGCAATCTGCTGCACCAATGGACGACCTATGCGACCGGCGTCCCGGTTCGCTTCAGCGATCGTGCCGAGATCGAGTCGACCCTCGACACTGCGGCGGGTAATGGATATCGTGTCCGTGACCTGCTGCACGGGCTGATCCGCAGCCGGATCTTTCTTGGCCCACCAGGAGAGGGAGGAAGATGAACGCACCATTTGTCCTGTCAAGCGTGCCGCGGCTCTCGCGCCGCAGCTTCATCCGTGGGGCGGGCATTGCCCTCGCGCTGCCGGCGCTCGACGCTATGACACCAATCCGGATCCGGGCAGCGGCCGTACCGACCCCTCGCCGGATGCTGGTGATCGTCAACAACATTGGGGTCTTCGCCAAGCCGTTCTTTCCAGTCGAGTCCGGGAGAGGCTATCCGCTCTCCCCCTATCTGATGGCACTGGCCGCGCATCGCGAAGACTTGACTGTTTTCAGCGGCCTCTCTCACCCAGGCGTCACCGGCGGCCACAGCACCGACAACAGCTTTCTCACCGCGGCCCGCGGTGCCTTCAAGGCGAGCTTCCGGAACACCATCTCGCTCGATCAGTACGCCGCCGAGCAGATCGGGCATCTCACCCGGATCCCTTCGATCAACCTCGGAGTCAATATCGAGAAGGCCAATCGCAGCCTCTCCTGGACCCGCGACGGGGTTCTCCTGCCGGCGGAAGACGATGCGAAAGCCGTCTTTGCGCGGATGTTCGGCCTGGGAGACCAGACTTCGATCGAGGCGAACCTGCGCCGCATCGATCGTCGCGGCAGCATTCTCGATGCCCTGCGCGAGCAGTCCCACCGCTTCTCTCGCCCCCTTGGCCCGGCTGACCGGCAGCGTCTCGACCAGTACTTCACCTCGATTCGCGAAGTCGAGAGTCGGCTGCAACGCCTGCGCGAGTGGGAGCGGCGGCCAAGACCAACCGCGCCGGGCGCTCCCCCCCCCCCGCTCCCCCAGAAGCGACTCTTCTTTGAGAAGTTTGAGCTGATGCTGCGGATGGCCGAGCTGGCGTTCGAGACCGATTCGACCCGCCTGATCACCCTTATGCTCGACGCTTTTCAGACTCCCGTCTTTCGGCTCGAGGGCGAGCGGAGCACCACCGAGGGATACCACGGATTGAGCCACCACGGTCACGACGAAGTCAAAGTGCGCCAGCTCGAGACCGCCGATCGACAGAACCTGACCACCCTCGCCACCCACCTCGACCGTCTCGCCGCCCGAGAGGAGGGACCCGACCGCCTGCTCGACCGCACCATGGTGCTCTTCGGCAGCAACATGGGCGATGCCAACATTCACGACAATACCAATCTCCCCATTCTGCTGGCGGGAGGCGGATTCCGCCACGGCCAACACCTTGCCTTCCATCGCCACCAGAACACCCCTCTCTCCAACCTCTTTGTCTCGATGCTCCAACGACTGGAGATCCCGACCGACTCCTTCGGATCCGCGACCGGCTCTCTCACCGGTCTCGATCTCCGTTGACCAATGGCTGACAACCTGTCTCCATTGAACGGAAACCGAAAGTAAAGACATCTTTGCACCACGGGGACACCGAGATCATCGAGAAGAAGGACCCAGGGCAACGGCGCGCTGCACTCAATCCTTGACACTGTCGGAGCCAATGGAGAAGGATCATGATCACCATCAGCCTGCGACTTCCAAACTCGCTTCATCAACAGGCACGCGAACTGGCGGAAAAGGAACAGATCTCGATCAATCAACTGATCGCGACCGCCCTCGCGGAAAAGATCTCAGCCCTGGCCACCGAAGACTATCTCCGAGAGCGGGCGGCACGCGGCTCCCGGCAGAAGTTCGAAAAGGCTCTGCAGCAGGTGAAGAAGACCACCCCCTCCGAACAGGACAAGCTGTAACAGAGGGACGGCACGCCCTTGAAAAAGCAGCGCTTTGGACTTTTGTCTGGGCAGGGTGAACAATGGCAAACCTGCAGGGCAATCCGACGATCCCCTTGATTCCGTACTGGCTTGATCAAGGTGGAAGCGG
>JBMUAP010000441.1:0-3367 GCA_049454155.1 Blastocatellia bacterium | reverse complement strand
CTCTTCCGTTCTGACGTTGATTGCTGGTTGGCCCGGCCCACTTCCCGACCTTCTTCTCCGTGAGTCATTACAGCCGTTCAGGCGCTGCCGAAGCAGTAGATCCGTCCCTGATGGTCGCCGACGACGAGGCGGCCTCCGGCAAGGGCGGGGGAGGCAGAGATGGCCCCACCGGCATTGAACTCCCAGCGCTTGGCCCCGGTCGCCAAGTCGAGGACGTAGAGCCGGCCATCATTCGATCCGACATAGACCCGCCCCCCGGCGATCAAGGGAGAGGACTCGACACGGGCTCTCGTCGCCAGGGTCCAACGCGCCGTGCCCGTCTTCGCGTCGAGGCAGTGGACCATCTTGTCACGGCCTCCAATGACGACACTCCCCTCAACAACGGCAGGGGAGGAGTAGAAGGGGAACTGACGGGTCGGGTGGGAGTAGACCCAGCCCTGGCGTCGTGTGCGCAGGTTGAGGCTGACGACCTCGTTGTTGAAGTTGCCAAAGAAGGCGGTCTCCCCCTCAAAAGCTACCGAGGAGGCAGTGTTGCCGCCGGCGGGCAGCTTGAAGGCCTCCCGGCCATCCGTGACGCGCACGCCGTGAAAGATCTCGTCACAACCAGCAAAATAGGCGACGCCGTCGACGATCGCCGGGGTTCCGTGGACATAGTTCTCGGTCCGGAACCGCCAGACGGTCTTCCCGTCGCGGGCCTGAAAGCAGTAGAGATCCCCGTCGTACGACCCGATCAGGACCCGATCTCCCACCAGCACGGGAGAGGACTTGATCTCCCCGCCTGTTTTATAGGTCCAGACGCCCCGGCCATCCCGAGCCTGGACCGCGTGGAAGACCCCCGCGAGATCGCCAATGAAGACCAGCCCTCCGCCGACCGCCGGGGAGGACTCGCCAATTGGCTCCCCGATGCGATATTTCCATTTCAGCTTGCCCGTGGCGAGGTCGAGGGCGAGGAGGTCCCCCACGCCGGCTCCAACGTAGACCGTTCCGTCGACGATCGCCGCCGAGGACTCGATGACATCTCCGGCATCGTGGCTCCAGAGCAGTTTGAGCGGCTCGGTGAGGGTTGCCGGCGAGACGCCGGTATTGCGCGAGTTGCCGCGAAATTGAGGCCACTGGTCGGCCGTCTGGGACTGGCTGACGAGAGGCGTCAGCAGTCCTGCGGACAAGGTCGACGAGATGAGAAATGTCCGGCGATCGATCTTCATAAGGCAGTTTGATAGACCTCCAAGGCTCCCTCTTCGCTCCACTGGCGGGGATTGAAGTTCCCTGTCCATTGCTGCGCCGCCTCGGCGGCGAGGAGAGGGAGATCCGTCTTCTCGATCTGAAATTGGTGCAGGGATTCGGGGAGGCCACCCGTCCGACGCAGGGTTTCGAGTCGTTCGGCGAGGCGGGAGGCAGAGGTTCCACGGGTCCCTTGCCGACCTGCCACTGCCAGCAATTCCCCGTAGAGGTCGTCGGCGACTTGGCCATTCCAGCGGACAATCGACGGCAGCATCAGCGCAATCGCCTGTCCGTGTGCGACCCCGTGATGACGAGTGAGGGGGTTGGCGCAGGAGTGGGCCGCCCCGAGCATCGACGCCTCGATGGCCATTCCGGCGAGGTACGACCCGAGCAACATCGCACCACGCGCCGCGATATCACCGGGATCAGCAAGTACCCGTTCGTAGTTGCGCTCCAACAACCGCCAGGCCTCGAGCGAGTAGAGCCGCGAGAGAGGGGTGCGTTGGCGGGTGACAGACGACTCGACCGCATGGGAGATCGCGTCGTACCCGGTCGTTGCGGTCAGCTCCCGGGGCATGGTCAAGGTCAGACAGGGATCAAGAATGGCGACACGGAAGGCCGCCTGCTCATCGCCGCAGGCCATCTTGGTGTGGGTCTCGGCATCGGAGATGAGGGCGTACTGCTGCGCCTCGCTGCCGGTTCCAGCCGTCGTCGGGATCCCGATCATTGGCAGCATCTGGGGGAGCATCTGGGGGAGCATCTGGGGAGCCATTGGAGAGGCACCCCTCGCCGAGAGCTTGCCGTGGCCCCAGTAGTCCCGCATCGAACCGCCGCCGGTGAGGAGGAAGTTGATCCCCTTGGCACAGTCGAGAGAGCTGCCTCCGCCGAGCGCCACCAGGGAGTCGATGGCCGCTCGGGCCGCGACCTCCCGGCCGGCCTCGACCTCGCGAGTGTCCGGATTCTCCCCAAAGTCGTGGAAGGGAACGACCCCGATTCCCTGCGCCTCGAGCAGTTGGCGGGCACGATCGACGTAGCCACACGCGACCATTCCCCGATCCGCCACCAGCAGGGTCGAGCGAAACCGGAGCTGTCGCGCCCACGATCCAAGCTGGTCGAGCGCTCCCTCTCCAAAGACCAACCGGGTCCGATTGAGATACTCGAAGGGCTCCATCCGCCGCCTTCTCCCCACTGCCCCCTCTCTCTACGAGAGGGGGGTTCGACCTACTTCCCGGAACTCCCCTCGGCCTTGGGGGCTCCGTTGCCGCCCGCCACCGCAAGCGCGAAGAGCTGGTTGCGATTCATCAGGAAGATGGCCCCATTGGCGGGGACGGGGGTGGCATAGACCGAGCTGCCCATGTTCATCTCGGCAATCAGCTTCTTCTCCGGGCCCGCTTCGAGGACGACGACGTCCCCATCCTCGTCTCCGAGGTAGACCTTCCCGTCGATGACGACAGGGGAGCCCCAGATGGCGGCGAACATATCGTGCTGCCAGAGCTCCTTCCCGGTCTTGGCGTCAAGGCAGTGGAGAAAGCCGCTGAAGTCGGAGTAGTAGAGCAGTCCATTGTGGAGGGCCCCGGTCGAGATCGAGCGGCGGATCTTGTCGAAATGCCAGACTAGCCCGGCCTGGGTAAGATCGCCACGCTTGGTCGCGTCGATACAGTAGAGGTGGCCAACCCCCTCGCCGTGCTCAGGATCCTGCCCATTGGCGAGATAGACCCGGTCCTCGAAGATGATCGGGGTGCTGATGATCTCATTGCGCGTCTTGGGCCAGACAGACTCCTTCGGATTGGTGTCGAACTCCCAGAGCTTGTTGCCGGTCGAGGCTTCGTACCCGCGGACCCAGCCATCCCCCTCCCCAATGACGACTTGGACGACATCCCCGATCTTTCCGACCGCGGGGGAGGACCACTGGCCGTGGAGGATCTTCTCCCCGACGTGGTTGACCTCCCAGGCAAGCGTCCCATCCTTCTTGTTGATCGCAATCATCGAGGGCGCGCGCGGAGAGGGAATGTTGACGTGGCTCTCATCCTGCCCGTTCGAGGTGCTGAGGTAGATCAGATCCCCGTACATCACCGGGGAGCTGTTCGCCAGGTTGTGCGGATGCGAGCCGACCTCCTCGATCATGTCGAACTTCCAGAGGATGTCG
>JBMUAP010000440.1:0-3373 GCA_049454155.1 Blastocatellia bacterium | reverse complement strand
TTTGACTGATGTAACTCTGGGTGATCCGGAATCCCCTTCGCACCGCGCGCTCGACCATCTGACGCTGGGAAAGGTTCTCCTCACCGATAATCCGACGGATGAATGCTGAGAGCGATTCGTCTTTTTCATTCGCGGGTTCATTCGCGGGTTCATTCGCGGGCATCACTGGATAGCTCATGGTTTGAGGAGACACTAGGTCTCGAGGAAAAGTCTGCCACTCACTTGAAAGTCGAGCATTGCCCGATATGTCATTCGACAAAAGCTTTGGAATGAAACACCAGCTCCAAACACAATTGTTAATTCTGTATTAGTCCATAGATCATCGAATGAGTCAAGGTAATCTATTTGAATACACAATTTCCGCCCATCTCGTGACCGGGCTGGGCAACGAGTTGAATCTGCAGGCAAATGGAACACTCGCTGGTCAATGGCCAGAACACGCCCATGGAGGCGGTCAAGGCCGTTTAGCAGCAGGCCCCGTCTGCATCGGGGCGTCAGGAGCCTTGCTCCACTCACTGATCGAACCGTCATAGATCCGTACTGGATAGCCGAGGTACTTGAGGGTGAAGTACGAATGGGAGGCTTGCATGCCAGAGTTGCAGTAGGTGACAGCCGTCTGGCCGGGCTGGAGGCCCAGTTTTTGGTA
Source organism: Blastocatellia bacterium (assembly GCA_049454155.1). Taxonomy (GTDB): domain Bacteria; phylum Acidobacteriota; class Blastocatellia; order RBC074; family RBC074; genus CAIOZW01. Next base: position 2,727 of record JBMUAP010000440.1, on the reverse strand, counting down.
AAGTTGCTGGAGATCGGCGGAGGGCAGGAAGGTGGTCTCCTTAGCGCCTCGGAGGTGGTTCATCCAGTAGAGGTTCCGCGCTCCAGGGATATGGCCGCTTCGCGGCGCATCACTCCCGAGAAACTGTGGCTCGGGCCGCGAGTCGATGAGGAGAGTGCTCGAAGGAGGATCCTGCCCCGCAGCCCAGGAGAGGTCGCGCATTCGATCGAGGGAGACGATCAATTCCGGCTTGGGCGAGGCAGCAAACGGGGCAGGCGCGTAGCTCGGGGACTCGGTTTGGAGCGGACGTCCTTCAGCTATCCACTGCTCGAGGCCACCATCGAGCAGCGAGGCCCGGTCACCGTGGCCAAGATAGTCGAGGGTGAAGTAGGCTCGTGTCGCGTAGAGGACGTTGTTCTCCGCGTAGAGGACGATCCGGTCACGATTGCCGATTCCCAGCCGGGTTAAGAGGTCGTGAAGCGCCTGGATCGGGGGGAGTTCGTTGGGGATCTCCTGACGAGTGGTGACCAGTTCCGGCAGTGGAACAAAGCGGGCACCCGGAATGTGTCCCTTTTCGTATCCTTCCCGGGTCGGGCCAATGTGGAGGATGATGGTGTCGGAGTGGTTGAGGCGGCGCGCCAGCCAGTCAGTGCTGACCAGCAGGTCGGTTTGCACGGTCTGACCGCTGATGCCAAGTGTGAGAATTGCCGTGAGGATGAATGGTGTAATCATAATGATAGGACCGATAAGACCGATAGGATTATTAGCTGAAAAACTGTATCACTTTAGCTTGGATTCAGTATTCTATACAGCCTTTTAATAAAATCACATTTCCCACGGCCCCGCAAGCGTCCGCTTGTCAGAAGGGCGTACCGAGTCGTACTATAAGTTGTTTGGTTATGGACGACCTTCTGCCACGGGTCAGCCGGCAGGGACGTGGTTTTTCTGGAGATTTGCGATCCATGCGCCGCGATCTGACAGCTTGGTACAGCCATCGACTCCATCGCGAAATGCCCCTCGCCGCGTATGGCCACTATGGCACTCCGATTTTGATGCTGCCGACGGCAGCGGCTGACTACCTTGAATACGAGCGATTTCACCTCATCGACGCGCTCCGCTGGTGGCTGGACGAGGGGCGGATCAAGCTCTATACCGTCAACAGTGTCAACCAACTCGCGCTCATGAACCGCCAAGCTTCGCCTGCCGAACGGGTGGAGTGGCTGCACCGCTACGAGGGTTACATTACAGAAGAGGTTCTGCCCTTCATCCGCCAGGATTGTCGCAGTTGGCAGATCCAGCCGCTGGTCTTGGGGATCAGCCTCGGTGCGACCTCGGCGGCCAATCTCTTCTTCCGGCGTCCGGACCTTTACGCCGGTGTGATGTTGATCAGCGGGAGTTACGACATTCGTGCCTACCTGGATGGTCACGTCAGCGAGCAGGTCTATTTTCACAACCCCGTCGACTTTTTACCACGACTGGAAGGAACCCCAAGAGAACACCTCCGGCACGGGGGGAAGCGCATTCTGATCTTCACAGGCCAGGGATCATACGAGGCGCCCGATCGATCCCGTCGCTTGTCGACCATTTTGTCAGGGCAGGGGATCCCCCACTGGTTGGATGTCTGGGGGCACGATGTCGCCCACGACTGGCAATGGTGGCGTCAATCTCTGCCCTACCATTTCGGCCACTATTTTGGCTGACCCAATCTACTGAGGAGGTGAGACAACAATGAAGACGACATTCAAGACTGTCATAGGGGGTGGGATGCTGATGATCGCACTGGCGGTCAACGGCCTCGCCCAGGGCGAGTTCAAAGGGCTCGGCGACGGCGTCGAGACCTGCCCCGTGACGGGTGAAAAGATCATCAACAAGGACGTCAAGGACGAGTTCTTTGGCCGAACCGTCAACTTCTGCTGCGCTGGTTGCATGACGAAAGCGAAGGCCAGCCCGGCCGCTTACGTCAAGGAGAGCTACAGCGCCCAGGTGGCGGCGGTCAGCGCGATGGCCGGGCACGGCGACCACCACGGTGCCGCAGCGCAGGGGGATGGCAAGTTCCTCGGCAAGGGAGACGGGATCGAGACCTGCCCGGTGACTGGCGAGCCGATCAATAAGAATGTCAAGGCCGAGATCAAGGGCGAGACTGTCTACTTCTGCTGTGCTGGCTGTATCGAGCCGGTCAAGAAGAACCCCGAGCTCTACCTCAAGAAGAAGGAGACGGCATTTCTGGGCAAGGGGGATGGAATTGAGACCTGCCCGGTCATGGGGACTCCCGTCAACAAGGACCTCAAGGCCGAGATCAATGGGAAGATGGTCTACTTCTGCTGTGCGGGGTGTGTCGAGACCGTCAAGAAGAATCCTTCGGCCTACCTGCGCTAAGGACCACCAGGGATTCGGCGGATGACCAAGCCCGCCAGTGAGGAGCCTCCTCGCTGGCGGGCTTTCCTTTGCAAGGGGTCACTCCCCGGGGAGCTTGAACTCGGCAAACTGGTGGCGGAGCACCTTCTTGTCGAACTTCCCAACGCTCGTCTTCGGGATCGATTCGATGAAGACGACCTCATCGGGGAGCCACCACTTGGCAAAAGAGGGTTCGAGGTGGCGGTAGATCTCCTCCTTGGTGAGAGATGCACCGGGTTGGGTGACGACACAGGCGAGGGGACGCTCCTGCCATTTGGGATGGAAGACGGCAATGACGGCCGCTTCTGCCACGCCGGGGATGGCCATGATGGCATTCTCCAGATCGACGGAGGA
>JBMUAP010000439.1:0-3375 GCA_049454155.1 Blastocatellia bacterium | reverse complement strand
CTCGCCGAGCGTCCAGTAGCTCGACCAGAGCGAGTCGTGTTCGATGAGGTGGCGTGAGTGGGTTCGGGTCAATGCCCGATGGGCCTCCCATCCCGTCTGCAAGACGACTGGGAGATACCAGCTGAGATACCCTGCCAGCGCGAGCCCGATCGCGCCACCCGTCAGTCGCCACTGGCGCCTCCGCACCCAGGCAAAGAAGACCCAGGTCAAGACCCCCACCGCCAGCGGCGCGATGGTCACCCGGATCCCCATCCCAAGCCCCAAGAGCCCACATCCGGTGAGGTAGGCTCGCGGAGAACATCTCCCCCGCAAGAGCAGCCCGACCACGAAGAGTCCGGTGACCATCGCTGGAAGATCCGATCTCGCCATGAGGCTCGGGAGCCAGAGGGCAGGAATGCTGCAACCGAGCAGCGCTGCTCCAAACGAGGGAGCCCAGCCGCGCAGAACTTCCCGGAAGACGAGGTAGAGCGCTACGCCAAGGAAGCTCCCGAAGAGGAGATTGACGGCGACCAACGCTTCGTGATCGCTGCGTACCAAGGCGTGCGCCGCCCGCACCAGGAGGACGAAGACGGGAAATCCGGGGGGGTGAGGCCGGTGTGCCGGGAGGTCGAACTGCTCGATCGCCCGGGCAAAGTTGATCTCGTCCCATTCCCAGAAGCTCGCGGGCCACGTCCAGCCGCGCATTCCCAAACAGAGAACCCAGAGTACCCCGATCGACAGCCCATCTCGCCGCCAGTTCCACCTGTTCTCTTCTACCCGCGACTCTCGGTCCACGTCTCCTCCCCGCTGTTTCAACGCCACTGGCGCCGGAAGAAATTGAGGATGTGCCAGCCATCCACGTACTTGAAGGGGGATTGTCCGATCGTGTAGTGCCCGCAGCGCAGCCACCTCTTCTCGGCTGGGACACCGTGCCGCTCGACATCGGAGAGGAAGATCTGCGAGAGATCGGGCAGGAAGGTCAAATCATACCGGGCAGAGATCAGCAGGACCGGGCGGCGTACCCCCGCCAGTCGCCCGGCATGCGCACTCGGACTGATGCTCCACCAAGCTTCGCGCACCTCCTCCGCCGTCAGCTCTGTCTCGAGCGCCACTCGCAGGTGCGAGGTTGTCAGCGCCCGCCAGACCACATCCCCAAACCAGCTCGACACCATATTGAAGACGCCTGCTTCGAGCCGCTCGTCGTGGATGAAGGCCAACCACGAAACGCAGGACCCGATGCTCGAGCCCATGACGCCGACCTGCCGGACTCCTTGGGCCTGCAGCCAATCGACCGCTCGCCGAATGTCCATCACCGCTTGCCGGACCGCCTGGATCGTTCGACCAATGTTGGCACTGACCATGTAATCGGCTCGGGTCAGTTCGGGCGGACGCCGCCAGTCGTGGTAAGGAAGACTCATCCGCAACGCCGAGATCCCCAGGCGGTTCAGCCCCCGACAGAGCGCGACGTGCGACTGCTCATCCGCGTTCCATTGCGGGGAGATGATCACCGCCCGATCGTTCTTTCCCGCTGGGAAATAGCGCGCATGGACCTGGTTGTTCTCCGCTGAGGGGGTCACCAGTCCGCTCGGGTAGCGCAGCCAGTAGAAACCCGCCTCGTCCCCCGCCTCCCCGATCGATGTTTTGGTCCACTCGGAATGGAACTCTCCCATCTCGGCCGTGGGCGGAAGAAAGAACCGATTGCTCTCCGCCGACGCTTGTCGATTGAGGTGGCGCAGGACCTCCCACGAGGCCGCCCTCTCCCCGCCGGCGACTGCTGCCTGCTTTCCGATCAGATCCTCCAGATGCTCCAGGCCCCACTCGAACGGATGGCTTGTCCGATGCCCCATGTCCCGCGCGTGCAATCGCCGCTCCAACCTGTGCATGACCCTTTGCAGCATCTTCTCATCCCTCGCCTTGGCAACCACTGGCCACCCACAGCCGCTCCTCAACGAAATCGCAAATCACGGAAACTGATCCCGACCCCAGTCGTCAAGAGGAGGTCGTTCTTGCGGGCGCCAGAGACAGGATTGCTCAGGTACCGGTTGCTGGTCGTGATCGACCAATTCATCCAGCGTGTAATCCGGGTCGAGACCGTTGCGTCGAGAGTATGCCGAAACTGCCCGGTCCGGGTCAGGTTCGGAAAGAGTTGAAACCGCTTGCGGAAATGGACCCGGTCATTGAGTTGGACTGTCAGGTCCTGACCGGCGAGCACTTCCCCTGAATTCCGACGAACGCCCGTCGCGAATGATTCCCGATTATAAGAGCCTCCGGCGAAGAACTGCCACTGCCCCCGCTCCCGCTTGACGACAGACCAAGCGAGACCTCCCCCCAACACCGTCCGCAAGTCGAGCAGTTGAATCTGGTTGTATTCCAGGTCGGCAAATCCGAAACTGGAGAGTCGCGAGGTGGCGCTGCTCTCGTAGCGCCCTCCCCCCCGGATGGCGTTTGCCGTCGTCTCGGCAATCCCCCGCGATTTGTTCTGGGCGTTGATGTAGGTGGCGTAGAGAGACGTCTTGTCCCGGCTGGTCTGCCGCCCCATCGTTCCACCAATCGTCAAATTGTTGGTGCGGGTGTTGCCAGTCGTCAAGCTGTAGCCAAAGTCGATCCCGCCGTTCCAGAGATCGAGCCAGCCGGGATTCCGCAGCCGTTCGAACGTTGCCTGCTCGGCGGCCGAGCGGATCGTCTCGATCGAGCGGGCCTCGACCGGAATTGGCCGGGCTTCCTTGCCGACGACCTCGTAGCCGCCTTCCCGCGGGACCAACTGCCCAAAGATCGTCGCCCCTTCCGCGACACCGACATAGACAGGTTGCTCCGAAACGATCCGCTCGATCGCTTCCACTGAGATCGTTACTACCCCCGCATACTCTGTCTTGAGCAGCAATGTCTTGCGGTCTCCCCGCACGATCTCCCCCGTCAACCGATCTCCATTCTTGAGCCGGATCTCGTCCGCCTGTCCACTCCCCGTCCAACTGAGCAGGAGCATCCCACACCCGACCAAAATCCCCATCCTTCTTCTTCTCTCCGCTGTCCGCTCCTTCATGCACCCTCCTCCTCCGGGATCTCTTTCTCGGACCCATTCCTGCGTCCCGGCTCCTCCCCAGAGTACGCCCTTCCCCACCCATTGCCAACGTTCCCCCCGAGCCCCCTTTCCCTTGTCCGACTCCTTGTGTTACCTTCTTCTCTTTCTTGAGACAAAATTGTCGAGTATTTGTCGATGAGCTACTAAAATGTTGCTTCTGTTGGGGTGGGGGAAGCAGGAGATGGTCAAAAAAATTTTAAAGGACGAGAAAATGACCAAGCGGGAAGCGCAGAGCGAGGAACTGGTCCCGATTCGCAAGTTGTCAGCCCTGCTCGAGGTGAGTCAGGCGCTTGGATCGACCCTCGATATCCGCGCGG
>JBMUAP010000438.1:0-3384 GCA_049454155.1 Blastocatellia bacterium | reverse complement strand
GAGCGACCGGGAGGAATCCTCCTCACGGGGGGGCGGGCGGGGGTGGTCTTCCCCCCTCCACTCCCCTTTCGAGATCTGAGAGCCCGACCTCGCTCAGCAGAATTGAGATACGTCTTGAAGAGATTGATTGCTCTAGTCCTGCCACTGGTCCTCTTCCTCCTCTTGGCCCTGTCGCGTCCACTCGCTCCCGGGGCCGTCGACTCGCGAGGAGGGCGCCCTCCCAACATTGTGCTGGTCGTCGCGGACGACCTTGGCTACGCCGAACTGGGCAGCTATGGGCAGAAGAGGATCCGGACACCCCATCTGGATCGGCTGGCTGCCGAAGGGCTGCGCTTCACCGACTTCTACGCGGGGAGTCCCGTCTGTGCGCCGTCGCGATATGTCCTCATGACAGGTCTCCACGGTGGCCACGCCTATCTTCGTGACAACCGGGAGGTCCAGCCGGAAGGGCAGTGGCCGATCCCCGACTCGACGGTGACGCTCGCCGAGCTGCTTCGTGCGCGTGGCTATGCGACGGGCGCTTTTGGCAAGTGGGGGTTGGGATTTGTCGGCAGTGAGGGGGACCCGAACCGGCAGGGGTTTGATCTCTTCTACGGATACAACTGCCAGCGCCAAGCTCACAACTTCTATCCAACCCATCTCTGGCGAAATAATCGGAAGGAGCTGCTCGAAGGGAACCACCGCGGAGGGACCGGCCGCCAGTACTCCCACGACCTGATCGAGGCCGAGGCGCTTCGCTTTGTTCGTGAGCATCGCGATCGACCCTTCTTTCTCTTCGTCCCCTTCACCATCCCCCATCTCGCGCTGCAGGTGCCAGAAGATTCCTTGGCCGAGTACCGGGGGCAATGGGAGGACCCCCCGTACGACGGGAAGAATGGATACCTCCCGCATCCCAATCCCCGGGCAGCCTATGCCGCGATGGTCACGCGGATGGATCGAAGTGTGGGCCGGCTGATGGAGACCTTGCGCCAAGCGGGGCTCGATCGTCAGACGATCGTCCTCTTTACCAGTGATAACGGACCGACCTACGATCGCCTCGGTGGGTCCGACTCGGACTTCTTTCGATCCGCCGGGATCTTTCGAGGGTACAAGGGAAGTGTCTACGAGGGGGGGATTCGTGTCCCCTTGATCGCGCGGTGGCCCGGTCACATCAAAGCTGGTCGCACCTCCGCTCTGCCAGCCGCCTTCTACGACCTCCTCCCGACGCTTGTCGAGATTGCCGGTGGACAGCCCCACCAGCCGGTCGATGGGATTAGCCTCGTCCCCACTCTCACCGGCCGTGGCACTCAGCCCCGCCACAAGTTCCTCTTCTGGGACTTCAATGGCTACGGTGGCCAGCAGGCGGTACGTTACGGCGACTGGAAAGGGGTCCGCCGCGATATCAGCAAAGGCAATCGGGTACTGGAACTCTACGATCTTCGTCGTGATCCAGGGGAGCGGGACGACGTTGCCCGGGCCAACCCCAAGATTGTGCAGGAGATCGAGAGGATCCTGCTCGCCAATCACGAACCCTCAACCCTCTTCCCTCTGCCCGCGGTGGACCAGCTTCGACAGTAGCTGGCCCCTCCGTGTGCTACACGGGCCGGCAGAGTCCGTACTCCTGATGGGCGATTCCGGGTCGCGAGTCCCACTGTCCGACAGTGGGGAGTCGGTGCGCGACCTTTGGTCTGCCCGGTCTCAGACTTGATCAAGAGGAGAGGCTCACACCAAAGGGGGCTGGATACAGATCGAGGGAGATCGGGCAAGACGACAAGGGCCATCAGGTCAGTCGCCGGCCGAGCGTCGCGCCAGCCCCGACCGCGAGCAGCCCAAGGAAGAGACTGAGGCCGATGTTGAGGAGGGCGGTCCGGAAATCGCCTTTCTCAAGCAGGCCCAGAGTCTCATACTCGAAGGTGGAGTAGGTGGTATAGGCCCCGAGGAAGCCGACCCCGATGAAGAGGCGGAGCGCATCGGGATGAGCACTGAGGCGGGGCAGGGCTGTCAAGGTGAGCCCGAGCAGGAAGCAACCACTGAGGTTGACGACGATCGTGCCGAGGGGCAGTGAACCCGGCCAGCGAGCGGCCATCCAACACCCAATCCAATAACGGGCGACAGCCCCACAGGCCCCCCCCAAGGCAACGATTCCGATGGCCTTCATCGCAGCTCTCCTTTCGATTCGCGCTCTTCCTCTCCCCGAGACAGCTGACAGAGAAGGGAAGGGCAGACCGTCTCTGGTTGTGCGGTCAAGGGCCCTCTTTTGTCAAGCGTCTAATCGGAAATGGCCGGGAATGGCCGGGAACCCTATCTTGACAGTTCCCGTCAGAGACGCCATACATGAAGAGATCGTTGACCTGCTGGGACAGAACCCAGACATAAGAGAAACTGGAGAAGAAAAGAGGTGATCATGCGAAGACTGAAGCGGGAGAGAGGAAATCGGGGGCGAGCCCACCTGGTCAGGGGGCTGGCGGTTGGAGTCCTGCTGCTGGGGGCAGTGATGACCGAGCGGCTGGCGATCGAACCGTCCCGTGTCACGGCACAGGTGACGGGGGCCACGCTCGTCAACGCGGCCAGCTTTGCCAATCAGGCGACCGATGGAGTGGCGCCCAGCTCGATCGGCTCTGTCTTTGGCCAATTTGTGACCACGGGAAATACCATCCATCGGGCACCTGAAAACGTCCTTCCCCTGCCGACGACGCTGGGGGGGGTGCAGGTGACGATTGGCGGCAAGCCTGCTTCGCTCTTCTTCGTCTCTCTTTTTCAGATCAATCTCGCCGTGCCGGGAGACCTGATCGATGGTCCCGCCAATCTTGTCGTGACCAATTCGGACGGCACTACCCGAACTGGGACGGTGCGCATCCTCCGCTCACAGATGGGGCTCTTTACGGTCAACGCCAACGGGAGTGGGACGGCGGCCGCGTTGACGACGCAAAATGGAGTGCTCTTCCAGTCGGTCCTCAATCCGGATCTGACTCCCCGTCCCATCGACCCAGGAACAACCGAACAGCCAAATTTTCTGGTGCTCTTCGGCACAGGATTTCGGGGAGCACCGGTCATGAACCCAAACGATGCCAATGGGGTCGCCGAGGCCTACGAGGCGACGATCCAAGGGATTCCGGTTCCGCTGCTCTATGCTGGACCGGCCCCGGGCTTTGTCGGATTGGACCAACTCAATCTGACGCTTCCACCGGAACTCTCCGGTTTTGGAGAGGTCGAGATCTTGATCCGCGATCAGAGCCGGGTCTCCAACACGGTCAAGATCACGATGGGGGGGCAGTTCAGACCTTTCCGGTTAGCGCCGCTGGCAGCTGGAACCTTGGTTGACGGCGAGTTGACGGCGACCGATCAGGTCCAGCCAGGTCCGACTGGCCGGTCGTTCTTCTTCGATGGGTATGTCATCGAGACGAC
>JBMUAP010000437.1:0-3384 GCA_049454155.1 Blastocatellia bacterium | reverse complement strand
TGAGGGGGGCCCCCGCGCTGCGTGCCAGGGCCTGCTCTGTGTGCAGGTATATTCGTGTCGACTCCCTGCTCATCCTCTCTTTTCCCTCCTCTCCTCTCTTCTGGTCATCAAAAAAAGTGTAGCACAGGAGAGGGAGAGCCATCGTTGTTGATTGTTTCAGAGCCGGCACGCGTCATATAGTGAATTCTTTCTGGGGCTTATCGCGGTGTCTCGCCCCACTCTACTTTTTGCCAAAGGAGATGGTAAGGATCGGCATGCGGATGGAAGGAGAGAGACCCCGGGTACTGGCAGCAATGGCCCACCCGGATGACGCAGAGATCCTGGTCGGCGGAGTGCTGCTTCAACTGCAAGCGCTCGGGTGTCCGGTCGGGATCCTGACGATGACTAGCGGCGATTGTGGCTCGGCAACCCACACCAAGGAGGAGATTTCGAGAATCCGCCTCGCCGAGGCTCGCGAAGCGGCGGACTTCCTGGGTGGGTGGTATGGCTGTGCCGGGCTCCTCGACATCGAAGTGATCCTCACCCCTGAGAACGTCCGTCGCGTCATCGAGGCGATGCGCCAATTTCGGCCCGACGTCGTCATCACGCACTCTCCCGTGGACTACATGCTCGACCACGAAGAGACCGTGCGGTTGACGCGAGCCGCCACCTTCGCGCTGGCCATGCCCCTCTACCAAACGCGACAGATCGCTCCAGCCCCAGCCACCGAGGGAACGCCGGCCCTTTATTACGCCGATCCCGTCGAGGGAACAGACCATTGGGGAGAGCGGGTCGTCCCCGAGTTCTACATCGAGATCGGAGCGGTCCTCGAAGAGAAGCGCTTGCTGCTGAGCCATCATCGGTCGCAGCGGGAATGGCTGCGTGCCCATCACGGAGTCGATGAGTACCTGCTGCGGATGACGGAGTGGGCGACCCGCAAGGGCGAGGAGTGTGGTGCCGTCGCCGCCGAGGGTTTGCGCCAGCACAAGGGCCACGGCTATCCCCGGCAACCCATCCTCCAGGAGCTCCTCGCGGCGACGCTCCGACCTCCACGCCCTTCCTGACGGTCCGCTCCCGCGAACTTTTTCTCTTTCTCGACCTTCTTATTTTTCAAGTAATCATTCAACCCCGCTGGAGCGATCATCGCTCCGGCGCTTCCCCAGAGGAGAACGCACGCCATGGAACAGATCAACATCGGTATCGTCGGATTGGGGTGGGTCGCTGGCGCCCACATCTCCGCCTTCAACCAGATCCCGGGGGTCAAGGTGACCGCCGTCTGCTCACGCCGGGAACTCAATGAAGCGGAGATCTCGGCCCAGTATGGCACTCCCCTCAAGGCCTATCGGGACTATGCGGCGATGCTCGCCGATCCGACGATCCATGTCATCGACATCTGCACCCCGCATCCCTTCCACGCCGAGCAGGCGATCGCCGCGGCGAAGGCCGGGAAGCACCTCATCATCGAGAAGCCGATTGCCATCAGCTATCCCGACGCGGTCGCCATGCGCGCGGCGATCCAGGCAGCCGGGGTCAAGACCTGTGTCTGCTTCGAGGTCCGCTTCAGTCAGCAGGGGACCATGCTCCGCTCGACGATCGACCAGGGACTGCTCGGCGACTTGCATTACGCCGAGGTCGACTACTATCACGGCATCGGCCCGTGGTACGGCCAGTTTCCTTGGAACGTCAAGAAGGATTTTGGCGGCAGCAGCCTCCTCACGGCGGGCTGTCACGCGCTCGACCTGCTCTTGATGATGATGGATGGCGAGGTCGAGGAGGTCACCAGCTACAGCAACCGCTCCAAGAACCCGATCTTCGATCCGTATGAGTACGACACGACGATCGTCACACTCCTCAAGTTCACGGATGGGAAGATCGGGAAGGTCGCCTCGGTAGTCGACTGCCTCCAACCCTACTACTTCCACATCCACCTGGTCGGGAGCGAGGGCAGCATCCTCGACAACCGACTCTACAGTGCCAAACTCAAAGGGATGACCAAGCAGCGCTGGAGCACCCTCGAGACGGGGATGATCGATTCGGGCGATGTCCACGACCACCCCTACCTGCCGCAGTTTGTTGCCTTCATCGACAGTCTGCGCAAGGGGGAGACGATGCCCCTCACCGACTTCGAGACCGCTTTCGAGAGCCACCGCGTCGTCTTTGCCGCCGACCTCTCGGCCGCCGAGAAGCGGACGGTCAAGATGTCGGAATTGGCCAAGTAACCCCCGAAAATGAAGGCCCCGACCAAGCGACGGCCCCTTCTTCTCGAACGAAGAGGGGGCCGTTGTTTGTGAGCAGGGGAGAGAGCTACCACCGATAGCGGGTCTGGACAGTCCGATCTGCGAGCTGCTTGGCCAGAGAAAGGGCCTCGGCGAGAGGGAGGAGACGAATGGCAGGCCCCCCTCCGGTGAAGGCCTGCCCTGCGGTGTCGACCTCGATCGTTGCCAACTCGAAGCATCGATCAAGGGGCCCTTGGACAATCTCGACCGCTTGGATCTTGTCGATCGGGACAATCTGGATCGATCTCCCCAACCATCCCTGGCGAGTGTGCAGAAAATCGCCGTGCAGGACGTATCCTCGCCCTCGATACTTGGCACGACTGATCCCCCACCAAAGGGGAAAGGCCACAACCGGGAGGCACCAAATCCAGGGCCCCACTCCTGCCTTTGCAAAGAAGATCGCCGTCACGACACCGGTCAGAATCATTCCGGGTAGTGTCCCTTGCCAGATGGCGTGCCGGGAGATGGGGTGCCAATCCTCTCGCCGTGGGAGGAGGAGAGTTGGAAAGATCGCGCTGAGAAGTGTCTGCACCCGCGCGTCTGGAACGACCGGCACCAAGACGTCCCGCCCTTGCTGCCCCTCTTCTTTTTCGAACTGGCTCCCTGCCGTATCAACCCGCAAAGTCGAGAGGCCCCAGAGCCGGCGCAGTGCCTTCTGCTCGACCTTGAGGACTTGGATGCGGCGTCGTGGCAAGGTGCTCGATCGCTGCGTCAAGAGGCCATAGACACGGTGAAGGTCTTCGCCCCGCAGGGATAGGGTAAACCCATGAAACAACAAGATGGCCCGGGCGGTCGAAAAGACGGCCCCCAGCAACGCGACTCCCAACAATCCCGCCAAGAGGAGCAAGAGCGGACCGAGCCATTCCGCCGGCGCAAGAGGGAGAGGGGCGACCGCTGGCAGCCCCTGCGCAACTTTTCCCTCGATCCACTCCCGATAGAACGACTCCGGCAGCACGTCATCCGCCAAATTCCAGATGGCTCCGAGCGCGACCAGGAGCGAGACCAAGTGGTTGGTCGTCAATCCAGCCTGCACCAGATCTTGTGTGCGGAGTCGATGGAGCAGCGTCGAGGGTTCTTCCCTGACGGGGAGTGCGTCCGGAAGGGGATTGGCACTCTCCCGCCCATCCCG
>JBMUAP010000436.1:0-3388 GCA_049454155.1 Blastocatellia bacterium | reverse complement strand
GGCCATCGAGTCCAAGAATTTTGCTTTGACAAATCGTATCCCTTAGGATACAAGTAAAGATCGAAGTCAGCCAAGTCAAGACTTGATCATCCTGCGGGTGGGAAGAGACAAGTCGACACAGACGAGAGACAAAGCGAAAGCGATGATGGCCAATTTGGAGGACTGGACCAAATGAAGGAGAGAACAACGATCTGGGATCCCTCCGAGCATCTCGAGACGGAGGAGGACATGGCCAAATACCTCGAGATCGCCCTTGAGGAGAACGATGCCGCCGTCATCGCTGCCGCTCTTGGTGACATCGCGCGGGCCAAAGGCATGAGCCAACTCTCACGGGAGACCGGATTGGGGCGAGAAAGTCTGTATAAAGCCCTCTCTCCCGAGGGGAACCCCAATTTTTCAACGATCCTGAAAGTGTTGCAAGCCTTGGGATTAAGGCTTCACGCCGTCCCGACGAGTGAAAAGACTGCTCGCTGACAGCACAGATTTCTCACATCGTTGATTGTTGTCAGATCCTGGCGAAGGCGGGAGCGAAGAGCTGGCAGATCACGGCTCCGGCGACGACCATCGAGAGTCCCCAGGCGAAGAGGCGATGGAAGAGGCGTTGTGACTCGTCCGGATCCTGGACGGCGGCAACACACATTGCGCCGAGGGTCGAGAGCGGCGAGACATCGACGAGGGCGGAGCCGACATTGATGCTGAGGGCGATGGCGAGCGGATCCCCGCCGCCGAGCTGTTGGACAAGCTGGGGCACGGTCGGCAGGAAGGCGGGGAGGACAACTCCGGAGGTGCTGCTGTAGGTGGAGATCGCGCCAGTCACGAACGCCATGACGCCATTGACCGTCCCCGGGGTGGCAAGGCGCGCGAGCAGCGAGGTGAAGAGGGTCAGCCCGCCGGTCTTCTCCATCAAGGCGATGAGCGTCGCCACCCCCGTCACCATCAGAACAACATTCCAGGGAACCTGGGCGATCGAGCGCTCCTGACTGGCCGTGCGCAGCACAAGGATGAGCGCGACCGCGGCAAAGGCGCTCAGGCCGAGCGGCAGGCGGAAGCCGACGACCCCGACGATCCAGGCAGCAACGATGGCGAGGGAGAGCAGATGGCCGCGCTCGAATGGCGGGGAGTCTTGGTGACTCTCCGCGCCGGGCTGGCTCTCCGCGCGGCCGTGCAGGCGGAGCCCGCCGAAGAGGAGAAAGGCGACCGCCGTGACGAGGAGATGCGCCAGGAAGTTGGCGGCAAAGACGCGCCACTCGTGCCCGATCAGCCCGGCCTCCGCCATCCGATTGTTGGCAACAACCCCCACCGCGCTGACGGGTGAGAGATTGCCGGCGTTGGCCCCATTGGTGACGGCGAGCGCGACCAGAAAGGTGGGTACCCCGGCACGGAGCCCAATCGCCATCGCCAACGGCACGACAAGGGCGACGCTCGAGATCGAGCCGGGCCCGACCATCGAGACCACCGCTGCGATCAGAAAGAAGAGGATCGGCAGCGCCCACCTCCGGCCACCGGCAACGAGGACGGCCCGCGAGGCCAGCACTCGCAGGGCCCCATTCGACTCGACGCAGGCGAAGAGGAGCGTCACCCCCGTGATCGTCAGGAAGAGCGAGACAGGATAGCCGCGGATCACCGCCTCCGCGCTCAGTCCGGCCCCAAAAACGCCGATCAACCAAGCCAGCGCGAGGGCCATCAGCCCGACGTTGAGGCGCGACGCCATCGAGAGGACGATCGCGACCAGCAAGGCCAAGAGGGAGAGTGTCGCCGCGCTCATGGTCTCCACTCCGGAAGCAGGTTCTTGACGACCTTGCCCATCGCGTTTCGCGGCAGCGCTTCGACGCGGAGGAAGGCCCGCGGCACCTTGAACGAGGCGAGCGAACGACGGCAGAGCGCCTCGAGCGCCGCCTCATCGAGCGGCTGGTCGCTGACGAGATAGGCGATCGGCACCTCCCCCCGTCGTTCATCCGGCGCACCGCAGACGACTGCCTCCCTCACCCCTGGATACTCCAGCAGGACCTCCTCGATCTCACGCGGGTAGAGGTTGAAGCCGCCCGAGATGATCAGGTCGGTGCGACGGCCGCGAAGGGTGTAGTAGCCATCGGCCGAGCGCTCGCCCAGGTCGCCAGTGCGAAACCAGCCATCGGCGGTCATGGCCTCGGCCGTGGCCTCCGGGCGTCGCCAGTAGCCGGCGAAGAGGTTCGGTCCACGCACGTGCAACTCCCCAATCGTCCCATCCGCCACCCGCTTCCCTTCTCCATCGACGATCCGCACCGAGACCCCTGGCAGCGGAAACCCGACGCTTCCCGGGCGCCGCTCCCCCTCGTACGGGTTGCTGATGTTCATGAGCGTCTCGCTCATCCCATAACGCTCGAGGATCGTGTGGCCATACTTCTCCCGGAAGGCCGTCAGAAGGTGGGCGGGCAACGGGGCCGAACCGGAGACAAAGAGGCGCACGCGCGAACCGATCTCGCGGGCCAGATCGTCCGGCAGCTCGAGCAGCCGCACATAGACCGTCGGGACACCAAAGAAGAGGGTCGGCTGGAAGTGGCGGAAGAGCGCAGCCGCCCGGCTCCCTTCGAAGCGCTCGACCAGCCGCATCCGACAACCGCTGATCAGCCAGCAGATCAGGCCATTGCCAAGGCCATGCACGTGGAAGAGCGGCAGCACCGCCAGATAGCGATCCTCGGCCGTAATCCGCCAGCAGGCGAGCAGGTTGACGCCATTCGCCGCCAAGTTGTGGTGGGTCAGTACCGCGCCCTTCGAGCGCCCAGTGGTCCCAGAAGTGTAGACGAGCATCGCCGGCGTCTCTCCGTCCAGTGCCAGCCGCACCGGCTCGACCCGTTCCCCCGACGCCGCCACGCGCCCCACCTCCTCGACATCGAGGAAGGGCGTCCCCGCTGGCAGCCAGCCTGCGGCCTCGACCGTGGTCACGACCGCCTTCGGCTCAGCGTCCGCGACAATGTGCGCCAGCTCGCGCTCGCGGTAGAGGATGTTGATCGGCACGACGATCACGCCCAACCGGAGCGCCGCCAACAGCAGATCGATGAACTCGACCCGGTTGGCGAGGAAGATCCCCAGGCGGTCCCCCGTCGTCACCCCCTGCGCCAGCAACCACCTCGCCACCCGGTCGCTGCGCTCGCCCAGCTCTCCAAAGGTCAGGTGCTCCGTCTTCCCGTCTGGCACGTCGTACTCCAGCGCGGTGACCGAGGCCCTCCCAACCAACGACAGATTGAATAGATCCAGTAGTTGCATGACCGCGGATTATAGGCGCATTGCCACACAATCCCCAAGCACTGCTCCCCCCCACCGCCGCAGGTCCTCGACGACGAGGGGATCCGGCTCGCCAGCGATGACACAATTCTTCCTTGCTGGGATTGGAATCGACACCCGTTTTGCA
>JBMUAP010000435.1:0-3391 GCA_049454155.1 Blastocatellia bacterium | reverse complement strand
GCAAGGACTATGACGATCTGATGGCTGGGGTTGACGCAGCGATCGCCAAGGGCTTCATCGACGAGAAGAACCTCTTCGTCTGTGGAGGAAGTGGTGGGGGCGTGCTCACCGCCTGGATCGTCGGCCACACCAACCGGTTCACGGCGGCAGTCTCGATGCGTCCGGTGATCAACTGGCACTCCTTCGTCGGGACGACGGACGGGCCGAGCTGGTACTCCCAGTTCCGCAAGTATCCGTGGGAGGATCCGATGGAGTTTGCCGTCCGGTCCCCGCTCCACTATGTCGCCAACGTGACGACGCCAACCATGGTCATGACGGGCGAGGCCGACCTGCGGACACCGATGGGGCAGAGCGAGGAGTACTATCGCGCCCTCAAGATGCTCAAGAAGGAGACGCTCCTGGTGCGGATGCCGGACGAGTACCACGGGTGGCGCCGTCCGTCCCATCAACTCGCCCAGCAGCTCTATCTGATGGCCTGGTTCGAGAAGTTCCGGCGGCAATAGTTCACACGGGGCCTGGGCGACGAGAAGGAGGCGGCCGATGGGAGTCTTGGATGGGGTGACGGTGCTCGATCTGACACGGTTGTTGCCCGGAGCGGTCGCCTCGATGATGCTCGGTGATTTTGGGGCCCGGGTGATCAAGGTCGAGGCACCCGGTGGCGGCGATCCGATGCGCTACCTCTCACTCGGGCCACTCAGGCCCCTCGGGCCCCCTGGGACAGAAGATCCGGAGGCCTCCTTCCGGTTGATCAACCGCAACAAGCGGAGCGTGGTGATCGATCTCAAATCGGAGGTCGGCCGGGAGATCTTTGGACGGCTGGTCGATCGGGCCGACGTCGTCCTGGAGGGGTTCCGGCCGGGGGTGATGGACCGGTTGGGGATTGGCGAGGCGGCGTTGCGGGCGCGCAATCCTCGCCTCGTCTACTGTGCCTTGACCGGCTTCGGGCAGGATGGCCCGAACCGGTTGCGACCGGGCCACGACGCCAACTACCTCGCACTCGCGGGGCTGCTTGGCCTCAACGGGGAGCGAGAGGGGCCGCCGCGACTGCCCGGCGTCCAGATTGCCGACCTCGCTGGGGGGAGTCTCCACGCGGTGATCGGGATCCTGCTGGCCCTGCTCGCGCGGGAACGGACTGGACTCGGCCAGGTCGTCGACATCTCGATGCTCGATTGCAGCCTGACGATGATGTTCATCCCGCTCGCCCAGTATCTTGCCGAGCGTCGGCAACCGGCGCGGGGCGCAGAGGCGCTGACTGGCCGCTATGCGTGCTATCAGATCTATCGCACGCGGGATGGGCGCTATTTGACCCTGGCCGCGCTCGAACCGAAGTTCTGGGGAGCCTTCTGTCAACGTCTCAATCGGGAGGAGTGGATCGCCCAGCAGTTCGATCCGGCGGCGCAGCCCCGACTCGTCGAGGCCGTGTCGGCCCTCTTCGAGGAGCGGACGCTCGCCGAGTGGGTCGCGGAGTTCGAGGGGGTGGAGACCTGCCTGGCTCCCGTACTGGAGCTGGCCGAAGTGCTCGAGGACCCGCAGATCCGGGCCCGGGGCCTCGTCGTCGAGGTGGAGTCTGACTTGCCAGGGCAGGGAAGAGCTCTCCAGCTTGCGCCCGTCATCCGTCTCTCGCTGACCCCGGGACGGATCGATCTCCCCCCGCCACGCCTTGGCGCGCACACGCGGGAGCTGCTCCTCGAACTGGGCTGCTCCTCCTCACAGATTGACGCCTGGATGGCCGACGGGGTCGTCGAGGAGTCCCGTCCGGAAAGGGAAGCGCGATGACGACAATGCGGGCTGCGGTGATGCCAGCCTTTGGAGAGCCGCTGACGATGCGGGAGGTCCCCCTTCCGGAGCCCGGGCCCGGGGAGGTCCTGCTGCGGGTGGCAGCGTGCGGTGTTTGCCATTCCGACCTGCACCTGATCCGTGGGGAGTGGGAGCAGCTCAAGCCGATAACACGTCTTCCCCTCATCCCTGGGCACGAAGTGACTGGGACGGTGGTCGCGTGTGGCCCAGGAGAGATGGGCGATCCTCCGCTCGCCCCCGGCGACAGAGTCGGCGTTCCCTGGCTCCACTCGACCTGTGGCACGTGCGAGTACTGCCTCGCTGGTCGCGAGACGCTCTGCCTCCGCCAGCAGATTACAGGAGTCACCGTCGATGGGGGCTACGCCGAGTATCTCAAGGCCCCAGCCAGCCACACGATCCGGATTCCAGACAACCTTGGCTTCGTCGAGGCGGCTCCGCTCTTCTGTGCGGGATTGACCGTCTATGCCGCGCTGCGGCGGTCCGGCATCGGGCCCGGTGAGCGCTTGGCCCTCTTTGGGGTCGGTGGATTGGGCCATCTGGCGATCCAGCTGGCCGTCGCCCAGGGCATCGAGGTCATCGCTGTCGATCTGACAGAGGAGAAGCTGGCCCTCGCCCGGGCCTGCGGTGCTGCCCATACGCTGCTGGCTGGGCAGGAGTCGACCGGTGGCACGCCCCCCCCAATCCCCAAGCAGATTCGCCAACTTGGCGGGGCCCACGTCGCCCTGGTGACGGCCGGCAGCCGGGTCGCCTATGAGACGGCATTGCGCTCGCTGCGTCGTGGGGGGACCTTGGCGATGGTCGGGATGGCACCAGAGCCGATGGCCCTCTCTTCGGTGGCCATGGTCGCCGGGGAGTTTCGCATTGTCGCCTCGGCGGTCGGGACCCGGCAAGAACTGCGCGAAGTCCTCGACCTCGCCGCGCGGGGGGGACTGCGTTGCCACGTCGAGACGGTCCCCTTCGAGGAGGTCGATCGTGTCCTGCGGGAGATGCACGCCGGGCACCTGACGGGGCGAGTTGTCCTCAACTTTCCGTGAGTCGTCAGGGGGGGAGGGCCTAGATCGGTTCGCCGTGGTGGACGCGCCTTCGCAGGTGCGCCGCTCCGACAAAGAGGACGAGCAGGCTGCTCAGCCAGACGTAGGCACCGACTCGTAACTGGTGGACGGCGACCACTCCCTCGTCGACCCCGACGGGGAGCCCTGCTCCATTCCATCCGTAGAAGAGAAGGCTGGACGACGCCAGCAAGAGCCCTAGCAGAGCGCAGCCCAGTGAAAGGGTCCAGCGACGGAAGAGGAAGAAGAACATCCCGGCCAACCAGAGCGGGTTGGCCAGCCAGGCCACCTGCCCGACCAGCACCGCCATCCATCCCCTCAACAGGACGCTGTAGCCGTACCAGACCTCCCGTCCCTCTCTCTCCACTTCGAGGCAGGGAAGTCCACAAGCCACGACATAGAGGAAGAGGCTGGCGGCCGGCACGAACCAGCGCGAGAGGTCAGGAGAGGTCCGATTCTTTGGCATGACGTTCTCCAGGAGAATGGGCGATCGGATCCGCCTAGGCGATCAGTCGGCGATGCAGGGCAAACGAGCCGGCGAGATC
>JBMUAP010000434.1:0-3391 GCA_049454155.1 Blastocatellia bacterium | reverse complement strand
CGCTCCGGTGCTGCCTCGACCGCGGCCTTGACTTTGGCTCCATCGAGCTTGGCCCCCACGGCCAGTCCCGTCAGTGGCCCAACCACCCCTGGGAAGAGAGCGTCAAAGGTGGCCAGCATATCGAAGACCCGCTCCTGCAACCCATTGAGGCTGGCGTTGAGCGGGCCACACATCGGCATCGCCCCCTGATAGGCTTCCGGGTAGCGCTCGATCGTCGCCAGGGTGATCACGCCTCCCATCGAGTGGCCGAGGACATAGGCCTCGCGGGCTTCGCCGTAAGTCCGGAGGAAGTATTTGCGCAATGCCTCAGTCTCTTCGACCCCTTCCTTGATCGCCCAGCCTTGACGACTGTAGGCCGATTCGGCGAAGGCGAAGCCCCGGTTCAGAAAGAGTTTGCGAAAGATCGCCCCGCGGAGGAGGTCGAACCGGTAGGGCGAACTGACGGACTGGTAGCCGTGGCAGTAGATGACAAGGCCGGCAAGACCACCCGCCGGCAGTGGATCAGGCAGCTCGATTCGAAAGGGGGCGCCATTGATCTCTCCCGTCTCGACCCGCGTGCCCGTCGGGGCGATGGTCGGCTGCGCGGTGACATCTCCCTCGAAGAAGAGGGACGCAAGGAGGAGGAGCACCAGCGCGGCCGGCTTCCAGTGGTGACGCGGTCGAACCGGATTGTGAAATGGCTTCTTGATCATCCTTCCCCCCTCCTCGACTTTGAGGCTCGAAAATAGAGATAGAGCGGCAACCCCAGCACGATCAGCCCTAGACCGATCGCCGCCTCGACCGGTCGCGTGAAGAGAGAGTTGACCACCAGCCAAATGGCGACCAGAACAAAGACCAGCGGCACCCACGGATACCCGATGGTCCGGTACGGCCTGGCAAGGTTCGGCTGGTGACGGCGCAGGACGAAGACCGACGAAGTGACCAAGGCGTAGAAGATCCAGGAGGCGAAGATGACGTAGTCGGTCAGCTGATCAAACGTTCCGGAGAGCGCGAGGATGGCCGCCCACACTGCTTGGATCAAGATCGCCCAGACGGGAACCCGCGAGGAGGGGTGCAACCGCTCCATCCGCGAAAAGAAGAGTCCATCGCGCGCCATCGCGTACGGGACTCGCGCATTGGCCAGAATCGATCCATTGAGCGCTCCCAGTGCCGAGAGGATGAAGGCGATCGAGACGATGCGCCCGCCATAGTCACCGAGAAATGTCTGCGCCGCCTTGGTGGCAACGGGCAGGGCATCCCGGTACTTCGTCGAACTGGAGGTGATCACCTCGCCGAATGGCAGCGCATAGAAGTAGGCGAGGTTGGCGATGCAGTAGACTACCGTCACGGCGACCATGCCGAGGATGAGGGCGCGCGGGATGTTCCGCCCGGGATTCTGGACCTCTCCCGCCGCCATCGGCATGTTATTCCAACCGTCATAGGCCCAGAGCGCCGCCATCATGGCGGTGCCAAAGGCCGCCAGTCCTCCGACAGGGATCGCTCCCTCCCCGGAGGGCGTCGCCAAGTGGGCCCAGCTTGCACCACCCGAGAAGAGGAAGACCCCACCGACGACGACGATGATCCCCCCGATCTTGAGAACCGTGAGGATCGATTGAACCTTGCCCCCAACCGCCACCGCCAAGCTGTTGCCCAGCGCAAAGAGCAGGATCACCACGACCGCGACGAGCTGCAAGGTACCAAGTCGCCAGTGGATCGACTGCCCGAGAAACTGGAAGTGACGCTCGGCCCAGACCGTTGTCAAAGGGAAGACGGCGGAGAGAAAGGTGGCCACGCCGGTGCCCAGAATGGCGATCGAGCCACTCCCCGCCACCGCGAACCGCATCCAGCCAAACATGAAGGCCGTCGTCTCGCCATAGGCTTGGCGCAGATAGACGTACTCCCCTCCCGCGTGAGGGAGCATCGCGCCCAGCTCAGCGTAGGTCAACGCTCCAGCCAGGGAGAGCAGACCCGCCGCGACCCAGGCCGCCAGCACCAACCACGGGGCCCCGACGTCTTGCGCCATGATCGCTGTCTTGAGAAAGACGCCGGTGCCAATGACGGTCCCAACGACGAGCGCCGTCGTGTCGGTCAACGTCAATCCTCGAATCATCTCTACCTTCTGATCGGCCATCACGAATGCTCGTTCCTCTGTCCTGGGTTGGTGTTCAAGGTCGGAATGCGGGAATGCCAAGTGGTCGGGCTCACACGATCTCGGCAGTGAAGTCGTCGTCGTCTTGATCGAAGGTCGGGATCGGGTGCGGGAGGGGGCGCCTCGCCCTCCTCCCGCCCTGAGGGGGCTGGGCAATTGCTCAGCTCAGCCGCTTGATCCGGATGTTGCGGTAGCGCACCACGCTCTTCGGGTCGTGCGCCTGGAGGGCGATCGTCCCTTTGCTCAGAATCCGGGTGAACTCCTTGCCAGGCTGACGGTCGGCTTCCTCCGTCCAGTCGACGACGACCTTGTCATTGAGCTTGATGGTGATGTGTTTGCCCTTGACGATGATGTGGTAGGTGTACCACTCGTCGTCCTTGACGTTCACCTCCCGGACATTGACCACATCGTAAAGAGATCCGCTCTTGCGCCAATCGCCGTGAGATTGATTGACCTGCACCTCATACCCGTTGCGCGGCCAGCTGGTCTCCTGATACTGCGTGTGGATGTAAATGCCTCCATTGGAGACAGGACCGGTCATCACCTCGATCTTCATCTCGAAGTCGACCAAGGGTTGTTGATCTCCGACATAGAAGGCATGGGCACGGGGGCCATTGGCGACAATCGCTCCATCTTTGATCGACCAGCTCTCCTGGTTTTCGTTGGCCAGTTTCCATCCCGTCCAAGTCTTTCCGTCAAAGATCGACTTGAAGCCCTCTTCTCCTTTTCCTTGTGCGAGGGCGAAGGGAGAGAGGAGAAGGGTCAGGCTCAGCGCGCAGAGCAGATGGGTTCGTTGGGACATCCTCGTCATGAAATGGATCCTCCATTATGGATAGCTCGAACGGAGTGGGCAGGCGAGAGAGGCCGGCCAGCTCCAAGGACAAATCGCTTGGACTGATGAGGGCACGCCGAAGTGGGCAGCCGGGCGGTAGTGTACTCCCAAATAAGAAAAACGGAAACGCGGATCAGGAGATGGAAGGGGAAAGGTAATTACTCACGGAGAAGAAGGTTGGGAAGTGGGCCGGGCCAACAAGCGATCAACGTCAGAACGGAAGAGATGATTGCACCACAGAGGCACAGAGAACACCGAGAAGAAGATCAGGACGACTTTTACTATGGGGCAACGTACGAGTAAATGGCATCAGAAAGAGAGAGATCACCGAGAAGAAGATTGGTAGCTACTCACGGCATCAATAAACTTCAATAGCCCCTATCTTCTTCTCTGTGATCTCTCTGTCATGCAATGATGTGATCTGTCCAGAC